>JAJYDD010000347.1 GCA_021777795.1 Pseudomonadota bacterium
CGGTGGCGCGCACCGTCGGCTGGATCGCGCAGTGGCGGGAGATGATCGACGATCCCCACCAGAAGATCGGCCGTCCACGTCAGCTCTACACGGGTGAGCCGATGCGCGAATATCTGCCCGCGGGCAACCGGTGAACCTCTATCGGCTGCTGACTGGCCCGGATGACGCGAGCTTCTGCCATCGCGTCACCGAGGCGCTCAACAAGGGCTGGAGCCTCTACGGCTCGCCCTCGGTGACCTATGACGCCGAGAAAAAGCAGACCATCTGCGCCCAGGCGGTCATCAAGGAAGTGTTCAGCAAGGAATATTCGCCGGACATGAAACTGTCGGAGCAGTAGGGGCGCTAACCCGGCTGCGTCATCGCCGCCGGATCGACCCAGGCGTCGAAATCTTCGCCGCTGACCAGCCCCAACTCCAGCGCCGCTTCGCGCAGAGTCTTGCCTTCGGCGAGCGCCTTCTTGGCGATCTTGGCCGCATTGTCGTAGCCGATATGTGGATTTAGCGCGGTGACCAGCATCAGGTTGTCTTCGAGATGGCGCGCGATGACCTCGCGGTTGGGCTCGATCCCCCGGGCGCAAAAGGCGTTGAAGGCGCTCATGCCGTCGCCGAGTAAGAGCAGGCTCTCCAGCACATTGTGCGCCATGACGGGCTTGTAGACATTGAGCTGGAAATTGCCCTGGCTGCCGGCGAAGGCGACGGCGGCGTCGGCGCCATAGACCTGGACGCAGACCATCGTCAGCGCCTCGCATTGCGTCGGGTTGACCTTGCCGGGCATGATCGAGGAGCCGGGCTCGTTCTCGGGGATGCGCAATTCGCCGATGCCGCAGCGCGGGCCGCTGGCGAGCCAGCGCACATCATTGGCGATCTTCATCAGCGCCCCGGCGAGCATACGCAGCGCGCCCGAGACATTGACCAGCGCATCATGCGCCGAAAGCGCGAAAAACTTGTTTTCGGCGGAGCGGAACGGCTCCCCCGTCAATTCGGCGATGTGGTGGGCGCAGAGCGCGCCGAAGCGCGCCGGTGCGTTAATCCCGGTGCCGACGGCGGTGCCGCCGATGGCGAGATCGTAGACGCCCTGCATCGCCGACGTGAGCGTCGCGGCGGCGAAATCGAGTTGCGCCACCCAGGCCGACATTTCTTGGCCGAGCGTGATCGGCGTCGCGTCCTGGAGATGGGTGCGGCCGGTCTTGACGATGTTGGCGAAAGCTTCCGATTTCGCGGCCAGCGTTTCGCGCAGCGACGAAAGGGCAGGGGCGAGCAGACGCCATTCCGCGATGACCGCGATGTGCATGGCGGTGGGGAAGGTGTCGTTCGAGGATTGGCTGCGGTTGACGTGATCGTTGGGGTGGACCGGGCTTTTCGAGCCGAGCGCGCCGCCGAGCGCCTCGCTGGCGCGATTGGCGATCACCTCGTTGGCGTTCATGTTGGTCTGTGTGCCGGAGCCGGTCTGGAATACGACGAGCGGGAATTGCGCGTCGAGCCGCCCGTCGATGACGTCCTGCGCCGCTGTCGCGATGGCGGCGCCGATTTCGGCTGGCAGCGTCCCTAACTCGACATTGGCGAGCGCGGCAGCCTTCTTCAGCACGCCGAAAGCGCGGATGATCGGCGCGCGCCAAGTGTAGCGGTCGGTCCCGATGCGGAAATGTTCGAGCGAGCGCTGCGTCTGCGCGCCCCAATAGGCCTCGGCGGGCACCTCGACGGCGCCCATCGAATCGGTTTCGCTGCGGGTGGCGGCCATCGTCAGGCTTTGCCGAAGACGTCGTTGGTCTGCGCGGTGACGCGCACGAAGGTGGTGCGCTTGGGCACCTCCTTCAGTTGCGTGGCGCCGATATAAGTCATCATCGAGCGCACGCCGCCCATGATCTCGCTCATCGTGCCCTCGACCGGGCCGCGATAGGGCGTCTCGACCGTCTTGCCCTCGGCGGCGCGGTATTTGGCGACGCCCCCGGCGTATCGCTTCATCGCGGTCTCCGACGACATGCCGTAGAAGCCCATCGCCACCGGCACGCGCTCGCCGTCGTGCTCCTCGTAGCGGATTTCGCCCTCGCATTCGTCGTGGCCGGCAAGCATCCCGCCGAGCATGACGAAATCCGCCCCCGCGCCATAGGCCTTGGCGATGTCGCCGGGCACCGTGCAGCCGCCGTCGGCGCAGACCTGGCCTTTCAAGCCGTGCGCGGCGTCGGCGCATTCGATGATGGCGGAAAGCTGCGGATAGCCGACGCCGGTGACGCGCCGCGTCGTGCAGACCGAGCCCGGCCCGATGCCGATTTTCACGATATCGGCGCCGGCGAGGATGAGCGCCTCGGTCATGTCGCCGGTGACCACATTGCCGGCCATGATGACCGATTTCGGGTTCTCGTCGCGCACACGCTTGACGACATCGAGGAAGCGCTCGGAATAGCCGTTGGCGACGTCGATGCACAGGAAATGCAGTTCCGCGCGCTTGCGCACGGCCGCGAGCTTCTCCACGTCCGCCTCAGTGGTGCCGAGCGAATAGAAAGCGTGCGCGCCGTCCGCGCTGGCGAAGAATTCCGCCAGCGCGCCTTCGGGGTAATGCTTGTGCAGGGCGGTCAGCGCGCCGTGGCGGCCAAGCGCCCGGGCCATGTTCATCGTGCCCGTCACGTCCATATTGGCGGCGATGAGCGGGAAACCTTTCCACTCGGAGGCCGTGTGATAAAAGCGGAACGAGCGGTGAATATCGACCTCATTACGGGAGGTGAGCGTCGACCGCTTGGGCCGGATGAGCACGTCCTTGAAGTCGAGCTTGACGTCGGTCTCGATACGCATGGGCAGTCCAGAATTAAGGGAATTACGGTCATTTGTAACATGGCCGCGATACCGTGACGAGGCCCCGCCTTGTGGCCGCAACGGCGCTGAGGGCGTCGGGTTCCGCGCTTGCGCTTTTGGCGCTAACGCGGCATGAGACGCTCATGTCTTGTTTTGGGTCAATTCCACCAATCCCAGGCGTGATGAAGCTTGCCTTCGCCTTGAGCCCGCTGGTGCTGGCGGGCTGCGCGCCGTCGCCCCAAGCCGAAGCGCCGGTCGCGGTGGCGCAAGCGCCCGCGAACCCGCTCGACGAGCGCATCGCCCATTACGCTACTGTCTATAACGTGCCGGAGGAACTGATCCGCCGCTCGATCCGCCGCGAGAGCGGCTACAACCCGAAGGCGCATAACGGCCCCTATTGGGGGCTCATGCAAATACGCGCCGACACCGCGCGCGGCATGGGTTACCACGGCCCGGCGAAAGGCCTGCTCGACGCCGAAACCAACCTCAAATACGCCTGCGCCTATCTCGCCAACGCCTATACCGTGGCCGGCGGCGACGCGAGCCGCGCCATCCGGCTTTACGCCGGCGGCTATTATTACGAGGCGCGGCGCAAGCGCTTGCTCGATCAGCTAAAGACCGCTTCCGACGATTGAGCGCCGCCGCTCACGAAGTCGGCGCTGCGCGCCGCACGGTCCAAGGGATGAACGCGCAGGGCTGATCGGGATCGCGGCGGCGCGAGGCGAGCGTAACCGCCTCGCCAGGCTTGGGCATCACTCCATCGGTCACGGCGGCGATGGTGCCGTGGCGACGCCCGCCGTACATGAAGTAGACGAAGGCGCGCGGCAGGTTGGCGTATTTCGGACTCACCGGCGCGTGGGAGCGGGCGAGGGCGACGCTGGTCTGGGAGATGACCTCCGCGCCCGTCGCCGGCCCGCGCGCGACGCCCGAGAAGAGCGTGGACTTCGCCGGCGCGCTGTTGGCGTCGAGGTCGCAGGAATCCGCCATCGCGACGCCGCTGGCCGCGAGCCATAGCGCGAGTCCGAAAGCGGCCCTCATGCACCTTCCTCCGCCGCGGCGGCGACGATCGCTTCCAGGCGCGCGCCGGCGGTCTCGAACGTGTGCGCGGCGAGGATTTTCGCCTGCGCGGCGGCGCCGAGCCTGACCGCCAGCCCCGGCTCGTCGAGCGCGCGGCCAATGGCGTTGGCGAGCGCGCGCGCGTCGCCGATGGGAAACAGCAGGCTGTCGACGCCGTCATCCGAGATTTCGCGCGGGCCGGGACAGTCGCTCAAGACCACGGGCTTTGCCCACAGGAACGCCTCCAGCAGCACGACGGGGCAGACGTCGTGCGAGGACGGAAAGACGAAAAGGTCGATCTCATCGAAGAAGGTAGTCTTGTCGGCGACCCAGCCGGGAAAGCTCAGCGCGTCGTCAAGCGAAAGCTCGGCGGCCTGCGCCTTCAAGGCCGCCTCCAACTCGCCCGCGCCCGCGAGGACGGCGCGGAGCGGCCGGCCTTCGGCCTTCAGCAGCGCCAGCGCGGCCAGAAACACGTCAAACCCCTTCTTCGGCACGAAGCGGCCCATCGCGCCGATGACGGGCGGGGATTTCGGCGCGGCGGCGGCGGGCAGGACGGGCGGGCGGCGGATCATGTTGAAGAGCTTGGCCACCCGCGCCTCGGGCTGGCCGGCGGCGATGAGCCGCGCCCGCATGTCGTCGTTGATGGCGATGACGCGCGCGGCGCCGATGGCGGATTTGACGTTGATGTTATGGGTGACGGCGACCACGGGGCAGACGCCGCGCGCCGCGCGCCGCATGAGGGCGATGGCGCGGTTGCCGTGGGCGATGACGGCGGCCGGCTTGTGGCGGACCAGCGCCCGGCGCAGCCGCCAGGCGGCGAGCGGATCCCAGGAGCCGGCATTGCCGATCTCGACGACCTCCTGGCCGAGCGCGCGCAGCGGCGGGGCGCTGAGGGCGCCGGGGACAACGAAATTGGCCATAAGCGCCCCGCGCGCGGCGAGCGCCTCGCTATAATCGACGAACACCTGTTCGAGCCCGCCGAGCTTGGCGCCGAACATGGCGTTGACGAGGAGGAACGATCGCGAGGTCACGGCGGGCTT
>JAJYDD010000348.1 GCA_021777795.1 Pseudomonadota bacterium
CCGTCACCTTCGGCGCCGATCTGCCGCTCGCCCTCATCGCCGGCCCCTGCCAGCTCGAATCGCGCGCCCATGCGCTCGAAGTCGCGAGCGCGCTGAAGGAGATCGCCGAGCGACGCAACATCGGTCTTGTGTTCAAGACCAGCTTCGACAAGGCCAACCGCACGAGCGGCGGCGCCGCGCGCGGCGTCGGGCTCGAAGCGGCGCTGCCGATCTTCGCCGAAATCCGCGAGACCCTGGGGCTTCCGGTGCTCACCGACGTGCACGAGATTTCGCAATGCGCGCTCGCCGCGCAGGCGGTGGACGTGCTGCAAATCCCGGCGTTCCTCTGCCGGCAGACCGACCTTCTGGTCGCCGCCGCGCGCACGGGGCGGGCGGTCAATGTCAAGAAGGGCCAGTTCCTCGCGCCGTGGGATATGAAGAACGTCGTCGCCAAGCTCACGCAGGCGGGCGCCGGCGATGTGCTCGTCACCGAGCGCGGCGTCAGCTTTGGCTACAACACCCTGGTTTCCGACATGCGCGCGCTGCCGATTCTCGCTCAGACCGGCGCGCCCGTCATCTTCGACGCCACCCATTCCGTGCAGCAGCCTGGCGGCCTCGGCGGCGCCTCGGGCGGACAGCGCGAATTCGTGCCGGTCCTCGCGCGGGCCGCCGTGGCGGTCGGCGTGGCGGGCGTGTTCATCGAGACGCACCCCGACCCCCACAATGCGCCCTCGGACGGCCCGAACATGGTGCCGCTGCGCGAGTTCGAGGCGCTCATCGCCGAGTTGCAGGATTTCGACGCGCTGGCCAAACGGCGGCGCTAGACCGTCATCGGCGTTTCACCGCGCCGTCTTATGACGGCGGCATGGACCGCTATCTCTTCAGCTACGCCGACGCCACCGATCCCCCGGTCAAGCGCGGCCTCATCCGCCTCGTCGAGCGCGCCACCGGCCAGCCGCGCCTCAAGCGGCTCTATCTCGAAAACCAGCGTCGCCCACGCGCCGGCGAAAGCTTCTTTGCCGCCGCCGTGCGCAAGCTCGATCTCGATGTGCGTTATGACGCCGCCGCGCTCGCCCGCTTGCCCCCGACTGGCCCCGTGGTCGTCGTCGCCAATCATCCCTATGGCGTGCTCGACGGCATCGTCCTGTCCTGGCTGGTCGAGCAGGTCCGGCGTGATTTCGTCGTCCTCACCCATGCGGCGCTGTGGCGCGCGCCGGAAGTGCGCGACTTCGTGCTGCCGATCGACTTCAGCGGCGACGCGGCGGCGACCGAAATGAACCTGAAAACCCGCGCCGCCGCCCGCGCGCAGCTTGAGCGCGGCGGCGTGGTCATCGTCTTTCCCGCCGGCGGCGTCTCCACCGCGCCGGACCGGCTCGGTCGCCTGCCGGCCGTCGATAGCCGCTGGCAGCCCTTCGTCGCCCAGCTCATCCAGCGCGCCGAGGCGACGGTGGTTCCGGTCTGGTTCGGCGGCCAGAACAGCCGGCTGTTCCAGATCGCCAGCCATGTCAGCCAGACGCTACGGCTGTCGCTGATCTTCCACGAGGTCGAGGCGCGCATCGGCGCGCGCCTGCCGGTCGTCGTCGGCGCGCCGGTTCCCTTCTCCGATTTGGCTGAGATAAGGGACCGGCAGGCGATGGCGGATCGCCTGCGCGAAATGACTTATGCGCTCGCCGCTCAGGCATTGCCGATCAGGATGCCGACGGCCAGCACCAGCGCGCCGCCCAGCACCACCTTCGCCACCGCCGAGAGCGGCGGCGTATCCATATAGCGATACTGGATATAGGCGATGGCGCCGAGTTCCAGCGCCACCACCACGCAGGCGAGAACCGTCGCCACGAAGAAATGCGGGATGAGATAGGGCAGGGTGTGGCCGATGCCGCCCGCCACCGTCATCAATCCGCAGACGATTCCGCGCAACAGCGGCGTGCCGCGCCCGGAAAGCTTGCCGTCGTCGGCGAGCGCCTCGGCGAAACCCATCGAGATGCCGGCGCCGATGGAAGCGGCCATGCCGACCAGAAATGCGTTCCAGGGATCGCGCGTCGCGAAGGCGGCGGCGAACACCGGCGCCAGCGTCGACACCGAGCCGTCCATCAGCCCGACGAGGCCTGGCTGGATGATCTGGAGGATGAAACGGCGCCGCTCGTCGTCATCCTCCTTCTGGCGCACGGATTCGGTCAGCAACTGGCTTTCGAGCCCGGCGGCGTCGAGCTTGTGCTGGTCCTCTGCGGCGGCGAGATCGCCGAGCAGCTTGCGGATGCCGGCGTCGCTCGCGCGCTCGGCCGCGACCCGGTAGAAGCGGGCGGCGTCGGCCTCCATCTCCTCGCTGGCGCGGCGCACGCGGTCGATCGGCAGCGGGCGCATGTGCCAGATCGGCCGGCGCACCATGCCGCCCTTGATGTCCTGCCGGCGGATCAGCGGGATATGTTCGCCGAACTTCGACACGAACATGTCGATGAGCCTGCGCCGGTGCTCGTTCTCCTCGGCCGCCATCGCCTCGAACACTTTGGCGCTGGCCGGATATTCGTCTTTCAGCGCCAGCGCGTAATCGGAGTAGATGCGCCCGTCCTCCTCCTCGTTGGCGACGGCGAGCGCCAATATCTCGCGCTCCGATAGGTCTGAAAATCTGCGCATCCCGCAATCCCCGCTGCCGCTTGCGCATTTAGAGCGCGGCTCCGGCGCTTACAACCTCGCTTGATGCCGCAGCGCAAAAGCTCTACGGCGGGCGCCTTCCGTCAAACCCGCGAGCGTGCGTTGGTCGAGCTTCCCGAACTGAGCAGATTCAACCGGATCGTCGTCAAGGTCGGCTCGTCGCTGCTGGTCGACCGCGCGGCCGGCGCGCTCAAACAGGCCTGGCTCGATGCGCTGGTGGAGGATGTCGCGGCCCTGCACGGGCGCGGCGCGGACGTGCTCGTCGTCTCCTCCGGCGCCATCGCGCTCGGGCGCACGATGCTGGGCCTGCCCAAGGGGGCGCTGAAACTGGAGGACAGCCAGGCCGCCGCCGCCGTCGGCCAGATCGCCCTCGCCCGCGCCTGGTCGCAAGCCCTTCACGCGCGCGACATCGTGGCGGGGCAGGTGCTGCTGACGCTCAACGACACCGAGGAGCGCCGCCGCTATCTCAACGCGCGCGAGACTCTTTCGCGGCTGGCGGCGATGCGCGCCATTCCCGTCATCAACGAGAACGACACCGTCGCCACCAACGAAATCCGCTACGGCGACAACGACCGCCTCGCCGCGCGCGTCGCGACGATGGCGAGCGCCGACCTTCTCATCCTGCTCTCCGACATCGAAGGCCTCTATTCCGCCCCGCCGAAGGACGATCCCGACGCCAAGCTGATCCCGCTCGTCGAGCGGGTGACGCCGGCTATCGAGGCCATCGCCGGCGGCGCCGCGTCGGAGCTTTCGCGCGGCGGGATGCGGACCAAGATCGAGGCGGCGCGCATCGCCACACAGGCGGGAACGCATATGGTGATCGCCGACGGTCGCGTGGCGCATCCCATCGCGCGCGTCGCGGCCGGGGCGCCCTGCACCTGGTTTCTGTCGCCCTCGACGCCGATGCAGGCGCGAAAGGTCTGGATCGGCGGCGCGCTGGAGACCAAGGGCGCCATCACCATCGACGCCGGCGCCGCCAAGGCGCTGGCGCGCGGCAAGAGCCTGTTGCCGGCCGGCGTCACCCGGGTCGAAGGCGTGTTCTCGCGCGGCGATTGCGTGACCATCCGCGACGAATACGGGGCCGAGATCGGCCGCGGCCTCATCGCCTATGACGCCCTGCACGCCGAGCAAATCCGAGGCCGCAACTCGCGCGACATCGCCGGATTGCTCGGCACGCCCGGCCGCGCCGAGATGATCCACCGCGACGATATGGCGCTCGCGGGTCTGTGACGGGGCTCGCTGCGCCTTATCAAAGGTTTGCACAGGCTTTTTTAACCAAGTTCGCGCAACCCTTAGGTGTAAAGAAGGGCCCGCAACTCCAGGTAGGGCCCGCCGGCGTCGTTTCGTCCTGCGGGGCTTCTCGCTCCGCCGGCATCAGGGGGCTTACCGCGTGTCCACTTCCCTCGCCGTTCGCGAGGCCGCGTCACAATCGCACGCGGCCCGCAAATCCCTGTTCATCGCCAGCGAGGTGCGCTGCGGCTCCACTTTCATCGCCGAGACGCTGGCCTATGAGCTGAATCAGAATTTCGGCTTCGAGCTTTGGGATCTCGCGCACGAGCGTTTCTCCCATCTCCACGACGGCTCCACGCCTGAAGACGCGCTGGAAACGTGGCGCGAGCTTTATCTCGACGGCTCCGGCTTCGTCAGCTCGAAAATCATGTGCAAGGCGCTATCGGTGCTGCACAGATTGGCGCGGGAGTCCGAGGCGGTGCGGGAGGCCTTTTTCGGCGAGGACGCGCATTGGATCGTGCTGCGCCGCAATGACCGCATCGAGCAGGCGGTGAGCCTGGCGCTGGCGAGCAAGACGAAAACCTATCATTTCTACGACGACCCCGGCGGCGCGCCCGACCGCGACGCGACGCTGACGCCGGGCGAGGTCGATTGCGCCTTCAAGGCGGTGGCGCTGTCGGATGTCTATCTGGAGGTGTTCGCCAAGACGCCGCCGACGGAGCGCAAGATCGCGTTCGAATACCACGAGTTTCTGGACGATCAGGTCGGGCATCTCAACTGGGTGCATGAACTTTGCGGGTTCACGCGGCTGCACGCGCCGTCCTACGTGAACCTCAGCAAGATCAAGCGGACGGGCGGGGCGGCGAAGCGGCAGGCGAGCGAGGCGTTCAAGACATGGTTTCTGGAGAACCATGTGTGAGAGGGCGCCTGGCGACGCCGGGTCCGGCCTAATGCGGAAAATGCGGTTGACGGGGCTGGAAAA
>JAJYDD010000349.1 GCA_021777795.1 Pseudomonadota bacterium
TCCGCAAGCTCGACCGCGACGAGCGCGACGAGCAGGAATCGCTGATCGACCTCTATATGCGCGCCATGAGCGCGGCCGAGGAAACGAAACAGGCGGCCTGACCGCCTGCGCCGGTCGCACGCGCGACCGGCGGCCTTCTCTCCTTGAGTTCGGATAGCGCCCAGAAGGCGCCTTGACGCCGCTCGTGGCGCGGGCGGGTTTCGCCTGCGGCGGCGGCCGAAGAGCGTCACAGACTTGCGCGCCTGTCGCGCCGCCCTCCCTGTCCATCGCGATAATGGCCGATCCCGCGCTTGGGATGCGCCGGGTCATTGCTGTCGATCCGCCAGCGGCTGAATGCGCTGGTTCCCTTATGTTCTGTTTTCCTCGTGGTTACAGATTACAAATTTTGTCATTCAAAAAGACAAAGATTGAGCGCGTGCGCCCGTCGCCGGATGACGTAACGTCCTGAAACAACAAAACCTTTTCTCAACCGCTATCGCATTTTGCGGCCCCGCCCGGGCGGTTGGCGGAAAGTTCGGCTTGCCACAAGCTCGGCGCGGGACGATAGCGACGCGACGAAGACCGCCGCCAGCGGCCGGTCCAATCCTGGGATGGAGTAGCATGGCGCGAAACAAGATTGCCTTGATCGGCGCGGGCCAGATCGGCGGCACGCTGGCGCATCTGGCGGCCATGAAGGAACTCGGCGACATCGTGCTGTTCGACATCGTCGACGGCGTGCCGCAGGGCAAGGCGCTCGATCTTTCCGAATCCGGCCCGGTGGAAGGCTTCAACGCCAAGCTCAAGGGCGCCTCGTCCTATGCCGAGATCGCTGGGGCCGACGTCATCATCGTCACCGCCGGCGTGCCGCGCAAGCCAGGCATGAGCCGCGACGACCTCATCGGCATCAATCTCAAGGTGATGGACGCTGTCGGGGCCGGCATCAAGGCCAATGCGCCCAACGCCTTCGTCATCTGCATCACCAACCCGCTCGACGCGATGGTCTGGGCGCTCCAGAAGTTCTCGGGCCTTCCGACGCACAAAATCGTCGGCATGGCCGGCGTGCTCGACAGCGCGCGTTTCCGCTTCTTCCTCGCCGAGGAGTTTAAGGTTTCCGTCGAAGACGTGACGGCCTTCGTGCTCGGCGGGCACGGCGACGATATGGTGCCCTCGGTGCGCTATTCCACGGTTGCCGGCGTGCCGCTGCCCGACCTCGTCAAAATGGGCTGGACCACCCAGGAGAGGCTCGACGCCATGGTCGAGCGCACCCGCAAGGGCGGCGGCGAGATCGTCAACTTGCTGAAGACCGGCTCGGCCTTCTATGCCCCGGCCGCCTCGGGGATCGCGATGGCCGAATCCTATTTGAAGGACCAGCGCCGCGTTCTGCCCTGCGCAGCCTATCTCTCCGGCGAGTATGGCGTGAAGGACTCCTATATCGGCGTCCCCGTCGTCATCGGCGCGAACGGCGTCGAGAAGGTCATGGAAATCGCGCTCGACGACGCCGAAAAGGCGATGTTCGCGAAATCGGTGGCCTCGGTGAACGGGCTGATCGCGGCCTGCAAGGCCATCAACCCGGCGCTCGCCTGACAATTCGCGCGGCCGGGCGCCCCCCGGCCGCTCCCTCCTGCCGCGCCGCGAGGTTCGCATGAACATCCATGAATATCAGGCCAAAGCCGTGCTGCGCGCCTTCGCCGCGCCGGTCAGCCAGGGTCAGGCCGCTTTCACGCCCGACGAGGCCGAGGCGGCGGCGAAGTCGCTGCCGGGGCCGCTCTATGTCGTGAAATCGCAGATCCACGCCGGCGGGCGCGGCAAGGGCAAGTTCAAGGAGGCTTCGGCCGGCGCCGCCGGCGGCGTCCGCCTCGCCCGCTCCGTCGCCGAGGTCAAGGCCTTCGCCAAGGAAATGCTGGGCGCGACGCTGGTGACCGTGCAGACGGGCCCCGCCGGCAAGCAGGTCAACCGGCTCTATATCGAGGACGGCTCCGACATCGACAAGGAGCTTTATCTCTCGATGCTGGTCGACCGCAGCGCCGCGCGCATCGCCTTCGTCGTCTCCACCGAGGGCGGCGTCAATATCGAGGATGTCGCGCATCATACGCCGGAGAAGATCGTCTCTTTCGCCATCGACCCGGCGACGGGGATCATGCCGCATCATGGCCGCACGGCGGCGCAGGCGCTGGGGCTGAAAGGCGATCTGGCCAAGCAATGCGAGGCGCTGACGGCCAAGCTTTACGCCGCCTTCGTCGCCAAGGACATGGCGATGCTGGAGATCAACCCGCTGGTCGTCACCAAACAGGGCCAGTTGAAGGTGCTCGACGCCAAGGTGTCGTTCGACGACAACGCGCTCTACCGTCACGCCGACATCATCGCGCTGCGCGATGAAAGCGAGGAGGACGCCAAGGAGATCGAGGCGTCCAAATACGACCTCAATTACGTCACGCTCGACGGCTCCATCGGCTGCATGGTCAACGGCGCCGGGCTGGCGATGGCGACGATGGACATCATCAAGCTCTATGGCGAATCGCCCGCCAATTTCCTCGATGTCGGCGGCGGCGCGACCAAGGAGAAGGTGACAGCGGCGTTCAAGATCATCACCGCCGACCCCAACGTGAAGGGCATCCTCGTCAACATCTTCGGCGGCATCATGCGCTGCGACATCATCGCGGAAGGCGTGATCGCGGCGGTTCGCGAAGTCGGGCTGAAGGTGCCGCTGGTGGTGCGGCTGGAAGGCACGAATGTCGAACTCGGCAAGAAGATCATCAACGAGAGCGGGTTGAACGTGATCTCGGCGGACGATCTCGACGACGCGGCGCAGAAGGTGGTGAGCGCGGTGAAGGGCTCCTGAGTCGGCCGTGCGTTGTTTGTTTGGCGAGGGAAAGACCACGAAATCGTCTTATTTTTAGAAGCCGAGGAGATTTCTATGAGCGAAGTCACCTTTGAAGTAGATGACGACGTTTATGAGAGGTTGCTGCGGATTGCCGAAACAAGAGGCACCACCGTGGCCGAAATAATTCTTGACCGTCTCAAGGCGATTGCGATGTGGATTGAGCCGCCAGGGGGCAACGCGCGGGAAAATGACGATGAGCCTTGAATGGTTTCTCTACTACGTAAACAGTGCCGGATTGCCATTGGTCGTCATTGCGATTGTCCTTTGGTGGTCGCGCGTCGGCGTTAAATTCCGAGCTGAGCAGGCGTTGCGCGCCGAGACGGCTATCGATTTGCAGCGCCGCACGGTGGCCTTGCTTGAGGAAATCAGAAACAACTCCATGCCCGGAAAGAGCTAATGTCCATCCTCATCTCCTCCTCAACCAAAGTCATCACCCAGGGCTTCACCGGCAAGAACGGCACGTTCCATTCCGAGCAGGCCATCAAATACGGCACGAAAGTCGTCGGCGGGACGTCGCCGGGCAAGGGTGGCTCCGAGCATCTCGGCCTGCCGGTGTTCGACACCGTGGCCGAAGCGCGCGAGAAAACCGGCGCCGACGCGAGCGTCATCTACGTGCCGCCGCCGGGCGCGGCAGACGCCATCTGCGAGGCGATCTCGGCGGAAATCCCGCTCATCGTCTGCATCACCGAGGGCATTCCCGTGCTCGACATGGTGCGCGTCAAGCGCGCGCTCTCCGGCTCGAAATCGTTGCTCGTCGGCCCCAACTGCCCCGGCGTGATGACATCCAGCGAATGCAAGATCGGCATCATGCCCGGCAACATCTTCTCCAAGGGCAGCGTCGGCATTGTTTCGCGCTCCGGCACGCTTACCTATGAAGCTGTGTTCCAGACCACCCGCGAAGGCCTGGGCCAGACCACCGCCGTCGGCATCGGCGGCGATCCCGTCAAGGGCATGGATTTCATCGACGTGCTCGAACTTTTCCTCGCCGACGAACACACCAAGTCGATCGTGATGATCGGCGAGATCGGCGGCAGCGCGGAGGAGGACGCCGCGCAGTTCTTGAAGGACGAGGCCAAGAAGGGGCGGAGCAAACCCGTCGTCGGCTTCATCGCCGGGCGCACCGCGCCGCCCGGCCGCCGCATGGGCCATGCCGGGGCGATCATCGCCGGCGGCAAGGGCGGCGCGGAAGACAAGATCGCCGCGATGGAATCGGCCGGCATCCGCGTCTCGCCCTCGCCGGCGCGGCTCGGCAAGACGCTCGTCGATATGCTGAACGGCAAATAAGGAGGCGTCGATGACGCGCCAGGACATCAACCAAGCCTTTCTGCGCACCGCCTTCCTCGACGGGGCCAACTCGACCTATGTCGAGGCCATGCAGGCGCGCTTCGACCGCGACCCGAACTCGGTTGAGGCGAGTTGGCGCGATTTCTTCGAATCGCTCGGCGACGATTCCGCCAGCGTCGAAAAGACGGTCAAGGGGCCGTCCTGGGAGCGGCCGAACTGGCCGCTGACGCCCGACGACGACCTGACCCACGCGCTCGACGGCGATTGGCCGGCCGCGCAAAAGGCGATCTCCGACAAGATCAAGGCCAAGGCGACCGATATCGCCATCGAATCCCCGAGCGAAGATTCGATCATGCGCGCCACGCGCGATTCCGTGCGCGCGCTGATGATGATCCGCGCCTATCGCATGCGCGGCCATTTGCACGCCAATCTCGACCCCCTGGGCCTGGAGCCGCGGCGCGACCACGAGGAGCTGCATCCCGGCAATTACGGCTTCGACGAGGCCGACTACGACCGCAAAATCTTCATCGACAACGTGCTGGGTCTGGAGTTCGCCACCATCCGCGAGATGCTGGCGATCCTGCGCCGCACCTATTGCGGCACGATCGGCTACGAGTTCATGCACATCTCCGATCCCGCCGAGAAGGCCTGGATTCAGGAGCGCATCGAGGGGCCGGACAAGGAGATCCAGTT
>JAJYDD010000350.1 GCA_021777795.1 Pseudomonadota bacterium
GCATCGTCGGGTCGAGGGTGGCGAACAGCATGTCGGCCGCCATCACGTCGGCGCGGGTCAGGCGGTTGAACAGCGTCGATTTGCCAGCGTTAGTGTAGCCGACCAGCGCAACGATCGGGAACGGAACCTGCTTGCGGCTCTTGCGATGCAGCGCGCGCGTCTTCTTGACTTGTTCGAGGTCGCGCGTGATGCGGATCATGCGCTCCTGGATGAGCCGGCGATCGGTTTCGATCTGCGTCTCACCGGGACCGCCGAGGAAGCCAAAGCCGCCGCGCTGGCGCTCAAGGTGGGTCCAAGAGCGCACCAGCCGCGACTTCTGGTATTCGAGATGGGCGAGTTCGACCTGCAACGTTCCCTCGGCGGTGCGGGCGCGGCGGCCGAAGATTTCCAGAATCAACCCCGTGCGGTCGATCACCTTGGCGGAGAACGCCTTCTCCAGGTTGCGCTGCTGCACCGGGGAGAGCGCGCAATCCATGACGACGAGCGCGATCTCCTCCTCAGTCACGCGCGCCGCGATCTCCTCGACCTTACCTTTGCCGAGATAGGTCGCGGGGCGGATGTCGGAGAGCGTCGCGATCTGCGAGCCGACAATGTTGAGGTCAATGGCGCCGGCGAGCCCCACGGCCTCCTCGCGCCGCGCCTCCGGCGTGCGCGCAACCGCCTCGCGCGCTAGATAAGGGCACACGACGAGCGTGCGGGTGTGGGAGGCGACGGCCTGCTCGCGCCGGCCGACTCCGGAATCGTTTCCGATAGGGGGCTTGGCGTCCGTCAATGATGCTCGCCGTCGTCAACTGCTTCGAGCATCTGGATGGGCGCGGCGGGCATGATGGTGGAGATGGCGTGCTTATAGACGAGCTGCGAATGTCCGTCGCGGCGCAGCAGCACGCAGAAATTGTCGAACCAGGTCACGAAACCCTGCAACTTCACGCCGTTGACCAGAAAGATCGTGACTGACGTCTTGCTCTTGCGCACGTGGTTCAGGAACGTGTCCTGGAGATTTTGCGCTTTTTCCGAGGCCATGGTTAATCCCATAAGTTGGGCCGAGAGTACGACCGGTAATGGCCGCCCCGCAAAGATATGGGGCGGACGACGGTCCTATACCACGGGCCTTGCTCAACGCCATTGCGTCTTTTTAGCAGGTCTCAAAATCCGGTTAGCAGGTCTCAAAATCCGGCGACGGTCCCCGGCGCGAGGCCTTGCGCGAAGATGCGGTCGAAATCCTGCTCGAAGCGCGCCACCGCCGCCTTGTCGTCGGTGACCAGCAGATCGTTGTCCTGGCGCGACAGGCCCGAGCGCGAGAAATTGCCGGAGCCGGTGCGCAATTGCGCGCCATCGACGGCGTAGGCCTTCATGTGCATGAGCACACCAGACGGCTTTACCCGCGCCGCGACGCCGGGCTTGGCGAGCAAGGCCACGATCTTCTCGGAATGGCCCCCGAACTCGCTGCGGTCGAGATAGAGCCTGACCGCCACGCCGCGATCGGCCGCATCGCCCAGCGCCGCGATGACGCTGTCGTCGGTCAGCACATAGGCGGCCATGTCGATGGAGACGCCGGCGTTGTCGAGGAGCGCGACGTCGATCGCCTCCAGATTCTCGGCCGGCGCATAATGAATGTCGATCGTCGCGGCGTGAGCCGAGACGCATAGAAAGAGCAGGGCAAGCCAGGTCAGGCGCAAGGAGCGGTTCTCGGGTCAGGGTCAAGCGAGAACAGAACGCGAAACTCGTTGCGGTCAGGTTAAGCCCCGGCGCCGCGCGAGGCTTGCGATGGCGGCGCGCCGCGTTCATGTTGGGGTCACGCCTCCGGGAGTTCGAACATGTCGACCGTCCGCCGCCCTTCCGTCTGTCCGCACGATTGCCCCTCCGTCTGCGCCTTGGAGGTTGAGGTGATCGACGGCGAGCGTATCGGGCGGGTGCATGGCGCGGCCGAGCAGCCCTATACGGCCGGCGTCGTCTGCGCCAAGGTCGCCCGCTACGCCGAGCGCATCCACAGCCCGAACCGGCTCACCCAACCTTTGCTGCGCACCGGCCCGCGCGGCTCCGGCCAGTTTTCGCCGATCTCCTGGGACGAGGCGCTGGATCGCACGGCCGAGGGCTTTCTCGACGCCGAACGCAAGCACGGGGCGGAGAGCGTGTGGCCCTATTTCTACGCCGGCACGATGGGGCTAGTCATGCGCGACGGGTTGGAGCGGCTGACCCACGCCAAGCGCTATTCGCGCTATTTCGGCGACATCTGCGTCGGCATTTCCTTTCCTGGTTGGTTGGCCGGCGCGGGCGTCATGCGCGGCGTCAGTTTCGACGAGATCGAGAAGGCCGACGTCGTCGTCATTTGGGGCACCAACGCCGTGGCCACGCAGGTCAACCTGATGACCCACGCCACCCGCGCCCGCAAGAAGCGCGGCGCCAAGATCGTCGCCATCGACATCTACGACACCGAGACGATGCGCCAGGCCGATCTGGCCTTGAAGTTGCGGCCGGGAAGCGACGGCGCGCTCGCTGTCGCCGTCATGCACATTCTCTTCCGCGACAGCCTCGCCGACCGGGATTACATGGCCAAATACACAGACGCGCCGGAAGCGCTCGAAGCCCATGTCGCCAGCCGCGGGCCGCAATGGGCGGCCGACATCACCGGGCTCAGCGTCGAGGAGGTCGAGGCGTTCGCGGCGCTGGTCGGGCGCAACAAGCGCACGTTCTTCCGCCTCGGCTACGGCTTCTCGCGCCAGCGCAACGGCGCCTCCAACATGCACGCGGCGCTTTGCATCCCCGCCGTCACGGGCGCCTGGGCGCATGAGGGCGGCGGCGCGCTGCACGCCTCGGGCGCCGTCTACAAACTGGACCGGAAGCTGATCGAGGGGCTCGACGTGCGCGACGCAAGCGTGCGCCGGCTGCACCAGAGCCGCGTCGGCGCCGTGTTGACCGGCGAGCGCGAGGCGCTGGCCGGCGGCGGGCCGGTGAAGGCTATGCTCATTCAGAACACCAACCCGATGGTGGTGGCGCCCGATCAGGAAAAGGTGCGGCGCGGCTTTTCGCGCGACGACCTCTTCTCCGTCGTCCATGAGCAGTTCCTCACCGACACCGCGCGCATGGCCGACATCGTGCTGCCGGCGACGATGTTCATGGAGCACGACGACCTCTATACCGCGAGCGCGCATCAGTTCCTGCAACTCGGGCCGAAGCTGATCGAGCCGCCGCCGGGCTGCCGCTCCAACCATGAATTGGTGTGCGCACTCGCCAAGCGGCTCGGCGCCGAGCATCGCGGCTTCGACATGACGTCGCGCGAGATCATAGACGAGACGCTCCGCGTCTCCGGGCGAGGAACGCTGGCGGAATTGGAGGCCGGCCGCTGGCTAGACTGCCGGCCGTCATTTGCGCAAGCGCATTTTCTCGACGGCTTCGGCCATAAGGACGGCAAGTTCCATTTCCGCGCCGATTGGGCGAACGCGCCCTATTCCAACAATGGCCTCAAGGGCGATTGGGCGGCGATGCCCACCCTGCCCGACCATTGGGCGGTCAACGAAGCGGCGGGCGGCGAATTCCCGTTCAAGCTGGCGACCTCGCCGGCGCGCAACTTCCTCAATTCGAGCTTCAACGGAACCGCGACTTCGCGCGCCCGCGAAGCGAGGCCGACCGCGCTGCTGCACCCCGACGACGCGGCGCGGCTCGGCGTCGAGGACGGCGACATCGTGCGGCTTGGCAACGGGCGCGGCTCGGTGCGCCTGCACGCCAAGCTGTCGTCGGCGACGCGGCCCTGCGTCATCGTCAGCGAGGGCCTGTGGGAGAACCGCGATTTCCTCGACGGGCGCGGCGTCAATACGCTGACCTCGGATGAAAGCGTGGCGCCCTTCGGCGGCGCGGCGTTTCATGACATCCGTGTCTGGGCGAAGGCCGAGGCGGCGGAGTTGGCCGAGGCGGCCGAATAGGCGCGAGGCCCGCGCAAATGAGATCTGGCGATCCAACGTTTTTAGCGACTTAAGTGTCAAATCGTGAGCCCCGGCCGGCCGCCGGAGGCAAGGCCGCATCAGTCCCCCACCTAAATTCCATGTAATCTACTTGTCATCTTCTGGAATAGCATGAATTTATATTTATGGTCTTCCAATTTGAGAAAGTAAATACCAGATCATGGGAACCGCCAGTCGCGTTGTCACGTTGTCTTAGTCAAAGCAAGGGCGAACAGGGTCGGGGATTTGGGTCCGACGCTTCGCGAGCCGTCGCTTCGTCGGGATTTCGGGTTTGCCCGGGACGATTTTGAAGGAGAGTTGTCATGAAATTTGCATCTTATCTTCTGGGCGGCGTGGCCGCGCTGGTCATCGGCGCAGGCAGCGCCGCCGCCGCCACCGTGGTCGCTTCCAACGACCTCAACGTGCGCAGCGGCCCCGGCGTTCAATATCCCGTCGTCGCCGTCATCCCGCAGGGCGATTCCGCCACCGCGTCGAACTGCAACGGCGCTTGGTGCCGCGTCGATTTCCGCGGCCGCGAGGGCTGGGCGAGCCGGTCCTATCTCGGCGGCGCGGGCGCTTCGATGGCCGTGACCACCACCTATGGCGCGCCTGATTATTCGCCCGGATATGGCGCCGGCTACGGATACGGCGACGGATATGGCGCTGGGTACGGATACGGCGATCCCACTGTCGCCTATGGCTACGACAATTATGACAGCGGGTTCGGCGCCCCGCTGCTGTTCGGCTTCGGCGACGGCTACGGCTATGGCGGCGGTTACGGCGGATATGGATACGGCGGCGGCTATGGCGGTTACGGTCATAACCGCGGCGGCTTCCATCACATGGGCGGCCACGCAGGCCTCGGCGGCGACCGCGGCGGCTTCGGCCACGGC
>JAJYDD010000351.1 GCA_021777795.1 Pseudomonadota bacterium
CCACCGCGAGAATGTCGCGCGCGAGGCGGCGGTCGGCGCGCCGTTCGACGGCGAGAATTTCGGCGCCGAGATCCCCGATTTCGTGACGCCGGAATTCGTGCGCTCGGAGATCGCGCGCGGGCGGGCGATCATTCCCGCCAACATCAACCACCTGGAACTGGAGCCGATGGCGATCGGCCGCAATTTTCTGGTCAAGGTCAACGCCAATATCGGCAATTCCGCCGTCTCCTCGGGCGTCGCCGAGGAGGTGGAGAAGATGGTGTGGGCGATCCGCTGGGGCGCCGATACGGTGATGGATCTCTCCACCGGCCGCAACATCCACAACATTCGCTCCTGGATCCTGCGCAACTCGCCGGTCCCCATCGGCACGGTGCCGATCTATCAGGCCTTGGAGAAGGTCGATGGCGACCCGCTCAAGCTCGATTGGGAAGTGTTCAAGGATACGCTGATCGAGCAGGCCGAGCAGGGGGTGGATTATTTCACCATCCACGCCGGGGTGCGCCTCGCCCATGTGCCGCTGACGGCGCGGCGGGTGACGGGCATCGTCTCGCGCGGCGGCTCGATCATGGCGCGCTGGTGCCTCGCGGGGCATCGCGAAAGCTTCCTTTATGAGAAGTTCGACGAGATCTGCGACATCATGCGCAAATATGACGTGTCGTTCTCGCTCGGCGACGGCTTGCGTCCGGGCTCCATCGCCGACGCCAATGACGCGGCGCAATTCGCGGAACTGGAGACGCTCGGCGAATTGACGAAAGTCGCCTGGGACAAGGGCTGTCAGGTGATGATCGAGGGGCCCGGCCATGTGCCGATGCACAAGATCAAGGTCAACATGACCAAGCAGCTCAAGGAATGCGGCGAGGCGCCGTTCTATACTTTGGGGCCGCTGACCACCGACATCGCGCCGGGCTATGACCACATCACCAGCGGCATCGGCGCGGCGATGATCGGCTGGTTCGGCACCGCCATGCTCTGCTACGTGACGCCGAAGGAGCATCTGGGCCTGCCGGATCGCAACGACGTCAAGACCGGCGTCATCACCTATCGAATCGCCGCCCACGCCGCCGATCTCGCCAAGGGTCATCCCGCCGCCAAGCTGCGCGACGACGCGATGAGCCGGGCGCGGTTCTCCTTCCGCTGGGAGGATCAGTTCAACCTGTCGCTCGACCCGGATACGGCCTGCGCCTATCACGACGAGACCTTGCCGAAGGAGGGGCACAAGACCGCGCATTTCTGCTCGATGTGCGGGCCGAAATTCTGCTCGATGAAGATCACGCAGGATCTCAGGAAGGAGGCCGAGGCGATGGCCGGCATGGCGGAGAAGTCGAAAGAGTTCCTCGACCAGGGCGGCAAGCTCTACATCGACGCGGCCGAATGATGCGCGCCGCGGTCGTCGGCGCCGGCGTGCTCGGCCTCGCGGCGGCGATGGAACTCGCCGAGCGCGGGTTCAAGGTCACGCTCTACGAGCGCAACCCCGGTCTCGGCGGCAACGCCTCGTGGCTGGCGGGGGGGATGCTGGCGCCCTTCTGCGAGGGCGAGAGCGCGAGCCCCAGCGTGGTCGAGCGTGGCCGGCAGGCGGTCGCATGGTGGGCGCGGCATGTTCCCGTGACCCGCAACGGCACGCTGGTTGTCGCTCCGCCGCGCGATGCGCCGGATCTGGACCGCTTCGCCCAGCGCACGCAGAGCTGGGAGCGGCTCGACGAGGCGGCGATCGCCGCGCTGGAGCCGGATCTGGCCGGGCGCTTCCGCAAGGGGCTGTACTTCGCGCAGGAAGGCCATGTCGATGCGCGCGAGGCGATGAACGCGCTGTGCCAGCGGCTGATCGCCAAGGGCGCCGAGTTGTGCTTTGGGCATCCGTTCCCGAGCGACGGGCGCGCAGGCGTCATCGTCGATTGCCGGGGCTTTGCGGCGCAGGATGCGCTGCCGGAACTGCGCGGCGTGCGCGGCGAAATGTTGCTGGTGCGCACGCGCGAGGTGCGGCTGTCGCGGCCGGTGCGGCTGCTGCATCCGCGCATTCCGCTCTACATCGTGCCGCGCGCGGACGGGCTGTTCATGATCGGCGCGACGATGATCGAGAGCGCCGAGCAAGGCGGGATGACGGCGCGCTCGGCCATCGAGCTATTGAGCGCCGCCTTCGCGCTGCATCCGGCCTTCGGCGAGGCGGAGATCGTCGAGATGAGCGCAGGCGTGCGTCCGGCCTATGCCGACAACGAGCCGCGCCTGATCGAGCGCGACGGGCGGCTGTGTCTCAACGGGGCCTATCGGCATGGGTATCTGCTGGCGCCGGATCTGGCGCGGCAGGCGGCGGATAGGGCGGCGGCGGTTGTGGACTAGCCTGGACTAGACTAGAATGTTCCCAGAGACGGGAGCGACAAAATGTGGACCGTGCAAGAAGCCAAGGCTAAGCTCTCGCAGGTGCTACAGCGCGCGCGCGCCGGCGAGGCGCAAGTCATCGGCGCGCAGGAGCCGTGCGTCGTCATCTCTCTGGACGAGTACAAGCGACTGACCGCACAAATGGAGGAGCCGCATCCCGGCAGATGGCTAGTCGAAAATCTCGCGGGGCTCGGCGAGATCGAACTACCGCCGCGCGAGGATAATCGGCCGACGCCTTTCGCCGATTGGACGGAAGAAGATTGGGCGGCGTTGGATCGGGCGCCGTGACAGCGCGCGCCACTCTGCTCGACACCAACGTGCTGTCGGAACTCTTGAGGCCGCAGGGCGATCTTAGCGTGCGGGCGTTCGTCGAAGGACTGGACAATCCGCTTGTGAGTTCAATCGTGTTTCACGAACTCGCCTACGGCGTCGAGATGATGGCGGCAGGCTCGAAACGCGCGCGGCTGAGCGCGGGGATCGAAATCTTTCGCAAGCACTATCGCAGCCGGATCATCTTCGTCGATGTCGAGATCGCGGAAATTGCCGGACGCTTGCGCGCAGGAGAAACGCGGTCCGGATTCAAGCTCGACGCGCCCGACGCCCTCATCGCCGCAACCGCCTTATCCCTCTCCGCGCGCCTCGCGACGCGCAACACCCGCCATTTTCAAAGACTGGCTATCGAACTGGTTGATCCTTGGAAAATCTGACCCGCTCAATCACCGTCAACGGCGAGCCCCATAACCTCGCCGCCGCCACACTGGCCGAGGCGCTTGTCGCGCTCGACTACGAGGGCGCCATCGTCGCCACCGCGCTCAACGGCGCCTTCGTGCCTAAGCGCAAACGCGCGGAAACCTCGCTCAAGGCGGGCGACCGCATCGAAATCGTCGCGCCGCGACAAGGAGGCTGAATGAAGCCGCTGGAATTCTACGGCCGCGCGTTCGCTTCGCGCCTATTGCTCGGCACCTCGCAATATCCCTCGCCCGCGATCTTGGCCGAGGCCGTGAAGGCAAGCGGGGCGGAGATCGTCACCGTGTCGCTGCGGCGCGAGGGCGCGCGGGTCAAGGAGGGGCAGGGGTTCTGGCGGCTGATCCGCGAACTCGGCGTTAGCGTGCTGCCCAACACCGCCGGCTGTCATACGGCCAAGGAGGCGATCACCACGGCTCAGATGGCGCGCGAGATCTTCGATACGCCCTGGATCAAGCTCGAAGTCATCGGCGAGGCCGATACGCTGCAACCCGACGTGTTCGGGCTGGTCGAAGCGGCGCGGGAACTCTGCGCCGACGGCTTCGAGGTGTTCCCCTATACGACCGAGGATCTCGTCGTCGCCGAGCGGCTGCTGGAGGCCGGCTGCCGGGTGCTGATGCCCTGGGGGGCGCCGATCGGCTCGGGGCAGGGGCTCAACAACCCGTTCGGGCTGCGCGCGATGCGCGCCCATTTCCCCGACACGCCGCTGGTGGTCGATGCCGGAATCGGCCTGCCGAGCCACGCCTGCGCGGCGATGGAGCTGGGCTATGACGCGGTGCTGCTCAATACGGCGGTGGCGAAGGCCGGCGATCCCGTCGCAATGGCGCGCGCGATGGCGCGCGCCATTGAGGCCGGCCGCGACGGCTATCTCGCCGCCCCGATGCCCGCGCGCGATATGGCGGCGCCCTCGACCCCGGTGCTCGGCAAGGCGAACCTCACATGACGCTGCCCCGCTTCTACCCAATCGTCGACAGCGCCGCCTGGGTCGGCCGCCTGGTCGGCGCCGGCGCGCGGCTCATCCAGTTGCGCGTCAAGGACGCGCCGCCTGCGGAGATCGACGCGCAGGTGCGCGGCGCTTTGGCGATCTGCCGGCGCTCCGGCGCGCTGCTCGTCGTCAACGACCATTGGCAGGCGGCGATCGAAGCCGGCGCCGATTGGGTGCATCTCGGCCAAGGCGATCTCGACACCGCCGACGTCGCTGCGCTGCGCGCCAAGGGGCTGCAAATCGGAATCTCCACCCATAGCCACGAGGAACTGGAGCGGGCGCTCGCCCTCGCTCCCGATTATGTCGCGCTCGGCCCGATCTATCCCACGATCCTGAAGGCGATGCCGTTCGCGCCGCAGGGGCTGGAGCGGATCGGCGAATGGAAGCGGCTGGTCGGCGAGATTCCGCTAGTCGCCATTGGCGGACTCACCATCGAGCGCGGCGTCGCCTGTCTGGCCGCCGGCGCGGATGTCGTCTCCGTCGTCACCGACATCACCCTCAACGCCGATCCCGAGGGCCGCGCGCGCGCCTGGATCGAAGCGACCGGGGCATGATCGCGCTGACGGTCGCCGGCTCCGATTCCGGCGGCGGCGCGGGCGTCCAGGCCGATCTCAAGACCTTCGCGGCGCTCGGCGTCTATGGGACGAGCGCCATCACGGCGATCACCGCGCAGAACACGCTGGGGGTGCGCGCCATCCACGCGATTCCGCCCGAAATGGTCGCCGCG
>JAJYDD010000352.1 GCA_021777795.1 Pseudomonadota bacterium
CGGCGACATGCTGCTGGAGGCGCTCGTCGCCTGCGCCGGCGTGACGCTGAAGGCGGTGGCGACGTCGATGGGCGTCGCGCTGCGCTCGGGCGAGGTCGAGGCCGAGGGCGACCTCGATTTTCGCGGTACGCTCGGGGTCGACAAGCAGGCGCCGGTCGGCTTCTCCGACATCCGGCTGCGCTTCAAGCTCGACGCCGACGCCTCGCCCGAGCAACTGGAGACGCTGATGAAGCTGACCGAGCGTTATTGCGTGGTCTATCAGACCTTGAAGCGCCTGCCGGCGCTGTCGTCGGGGCTGGCGTCCTGAGCAATGCTGCGGTTTCTGGCGCGCACGCTGGGCCTGCTGGCGCTGGTCGGCGCTTTCGCCGCCGCCGTCGTCGACGGGGCGCGCTCGATCGCCAATAACGCATGGTCGCTGACGCCGCTGGGCGCGGCGCTCGGGCGCATCGCGCCGGCCAAGCTCGCCGCGCTGCCGGCGCTGGCGAGCCGGATCAGCCCGAAACTGTGGGACCCGGTGTTGATCGACGTGCTCTACGTCCCAACATCCCTGGTCCTGGCCGCGCTCGGGATCGCCTTGATGGCGCTGGGCTCGGCCGGGCGGCGACAGTAACGAATGGACGCACGGGCGCGCAAGGGCTCGCAAAGGAGGCGCGCATGTTGAACTTTTTCTCGAAGAAGACGCAGATGGTGGGCCCAAGCGAAGCGCTCCCCGGCCGCGCCGCCGCGCTGCCCACCGCTCAGCGCCATTTCGTCAACAGCCATCCGCTCAAGGGGCCGTATCCCGAGGGTTGCGAGCAGGCGATCTTCGGCCTCGGCTGCTTCTGGGGCGCGGAGCGCAAGTTCTGGCAGGCGGGCGAGGGCGTCTATGTGACCGCCGTCGGCTATGCCGGCGGCTTGACGCCCAATCCGACCTATGAGGAGACATGTAGCGGGCGCACCGGCCACACTGAGGCGGTGCTGGTCGTCTACCGCCCGAGCGTCATCTCCTATGACGAATTGCTGAAGCTGTTCTGGGAGAGCCACGACCCGACCCAGGGCATGCGCCAGGGCAACGACGTCGGCACGCAATACCGCTCCGCCATCTACGCCACGAGCGAGGCCCAGCTCGACGCCGCGCGCGCCTCGGCCGAGCGCTACGGGCGCGAATTGAAGGCGGCCGGCTTTGCGCCGATCACCACCGAAATCGCCAAGGCCGGGCCGTTCTATTTCGCCGAGGATTACCACCAGCAATATCTCGCCAAGAACCCGGGCGGCTATTGCGGCCTCGGCGGCACCGGCGTCTCCTGCCCGGTGGGGCTTAAGGTCGGCGCGGCCTGATCGGGCCGGAGATTTCGCGCGGGGAGGCGCTTGGCCGCCTCGCCGCGCGGCTCGCGGCGGCGGGCGTCGAGGAGCCGCGCCGCGAGGCCAGCCTTTTGCTGCGCCGCGCGGCGGGCCTCAGCGCCGCGGCGCTGATCTCGGCGCCCGAAGCCGAACTCGGGCAGGCGGCGGCGCGCGTCGAGGCTTTCGCGCGCCGTCGCGAGGCCGGCGAGCCGTTGTCGCGCATCGAGGGCCGGCGCGAATTTTACGGCCGCGACTTCCAACTGACCCCCGACGTGCTCGACCCGCGCGCCGACACCGAGACCCTGATCGAGGCGGCGCTGGCGGCTTTCGCGCCGCGCGCGGCGGCGCCGCTGCGGGTGCTCGATTTCGGCCTCGGCTCCGGCGCGATTCTGGCGACGCTGCTCTGCGAATGGCCTGCGGCCGTCGGCGTCGGGGTCGATCTCAGCCCTGCCGCGGCGGCGACCGCGCGCGCCAATCTCGACCTTCTCGGGCTTGAGAGCCGCGCCCGCGTGCGGGTCGGGCGTTGGGGCGAGGGGCTCGCCGGCCTGTTCGACGTCATCGTCTCGAATCCGCCCTATATCCGCACCGGCGACCTCGCCGGGCTCGCCCGCGAGGTCGCCGCGCACGATCCACTGTTGGCGCTCGACGGCGGCGAGGATGGGCTCGACGCCTATCGGGCGCTGGCGCCCGAAATCGCGCGGCTTCTCGCGCCGGGCGGCCGGTTCTTCCTGGAGATCGGGCAAGGGCAGGGCGACGACGTCGCCGCGCTTCTCGTCGCGGTGGGATTGCGGGTCGACCTGCGGCGGCGCGATCTCTCAGGCGTCGAGCGGGTGATCGGCGGCAGCGCGGGGTTGCGTCACACCGTGCGCGACGCGTAACTTCCCTGTGCGCCGGAGAATAGGGAAACTGCTGCAATGGCGTTGATCGAGGGGTTTCACGTCCAGAATTATCGCGCCTTGCGCGACGTAAAACTCGGCAAGGTCTCTTTTGCTGACAGAAAAACCGATCCATTGACGCCGCTATCGGTCGTTATTGGAAAGAATGGCGTCGGCAAGAGCACATTGTTTGACGCCTTCGGCTTCGTCGCCGATTGCCTGACGATGGGGGTGGAAGCGGCTTGCGACCAGAATCAGCGCGGGGGCTTCGAGCGTCTGCGCTCCAAAGGGGTCGCCGGGCCGATGAAATTTCAGATCTACTATCGCGAGGCTCCCAACGCTAGGCCGATTACCTATGAATTGGAGATCGCGCTCGACGACAGCGGCCGACCGTTCGTGCAAAGCGAAAGATTGCGGCAGCGGCGAAAGGGAGTGAATTACGGCCAGCCCTACCCGTTTCTTAACTTGGAGCGCGGTCGAGGCCTGGCGTGGGCGGGCGCGGAGGCGACCAGTGAGGAGGGCGAAGAAACCGCCGCGTCCCAGAGCGTCGAATTGACCGATATCAGGCAACTTGCCGTCGCGACGCTGGGAACATTGAAAGAACACCCACGCATCGCAGACTTTCGCGATTTTCTCAAAGGCTGGTATCTTTCCTATTTCACCCCAGACGCCGCAAGGGGTCTGCCAATGGCCGGTGCGCAAAGACACCTAAACCGGCACGGCGACAATATCGGCAATGTCGTACAATTCATGGAGCGCGAGCATAAGGCCGATTTCGCCAAAATCCTCGCGAGGATCGCGAGCAAGATTCCGGGAGTGCAGAAAATCGACACTGACGTCACTTCGGATCGTCGCGTGCTGCTCAGATTCAACGACGGCGCCTTCAACGATCCATTCTTCGCCCAGCAAATGTCTGATGGCACGCTAAAAGTGTTCGCCTATCTCTTGCTGCTCGAAGACCCTGAGCCGCCGCCGTTCTTATGCATCGAGGAACCGGAGAACGGCCTTTATCACAAGCTTTTGGAGACCCTGGCCCAGGAGTTTCGGGCTCATGCGACGGGGACGAAAAAGGGCTCGCAGATTTTCGTCACCACTCATCAGCCCTACTTCGTCGACGCGCTTAAGCCCGAAGAAGTTTGGATACTGGAAAAGGGAGCGGACGGGTTTTCGACCCTGCGACGATCCTCCGACATTCCCGAGGTCAACGCCCTGGTCGCCGAGGACCTGCCGCTCGGCGGCCTCTGGTACAGCGACTATCTCGACGCGAGATAGAAATGCATCTGGAAATTCTCGTCGAGGACAGTTCCGGCGCCAGACTGATCGAAATTCTATTGCCCAAGATTCTCGGCGACCACAATTCGCCGCACACATGGAACATTCACTCCTACAAGGGCATAGGGCGGCTTCCCCAGGGCCTGAAGGCGAAATCCGATCCCGCGCGGCGGGTGCTGCTCGACCAACTCCCGCGCCTTCTCAGAGGGCTTGCTCAACTTGCGCATGTCGCAGCCGTCGTCGTTGTTGTCGATACCGACAATCGCGACTGCAAATCGTTTCTGGCCGACTTGCGGCAGGTCGCCCTCGATTGCGGCGCGGACAAAAAGACGCTGTTCCGATTGGCGATCGAAGAGATCGAGGCTTGGTATTTCGGCGACAGCGCGGCGCTTACGACCGCGTTTCCCCACGCCAAGCCAAGGGTGCTCAATGCTTACAGTCAGGACAGCGTCTGCGGAACCTGGGAGACGCTGGCCGAAGCGTTGCATCCTGGTGGCGCAAAGGCGGCCAAGCAGCGGGGCGGTCCCAACGCAGGTGATCTCAAGCACGAATGGGCGGACCGTATCGGCCCACATATGATTCCTGACCGGAATCTATCGCCAAGCTTCCAAAAACTTCGCGTAGGGCTGCTCCGGATAACGACCGGACGGGAGTCTTGAGGTCAAAATGAGTGAAATCGAGCAAGATCAGCCGCACGGCGAACTCACGGTTCGCCTCATCGCCATGCCCGCCGACACCAACGCCAATGGCGACATTTTCGGCGGCTGGGTGATGAGCCAGATGGATCAGGCCGGCGGCATCGCGGCGGTGGAGCGCGCGCAAGGGCGGGTGGTGACAATCGCCGTCGAGGCGATGACCTTTATCCGCCCGGTGCGGGTCGGCGATGTGCTGTGCGTCTACACCCATATCGGCAAGGTCGGCCGCACCTCGATGAAGGTCCATATCGAGGCCTGGGCGCAGCGCTTCCGCACCCCCATCAGCGAGAAAGTGACGGTGGCGACCTTCACCTTCGTCGCCGTCGACGACGAGGGTCGCCCACGCCCGGTGGCCGTCTGAGGCGTCTCCCGCAGGCCGGCGTTTCGTGTCAACGATATCGGAATATCTTTGGAAGGCGCCCCGAGCCGGCTAGCGTACGCCTCATGCTTTCCGCGCCTTGCTGGACGCGGTTCGGCGCTTCGGCGAAGCCTTCTCGATCGCGCGATCCTGTTTTTTCTTGGCGATCTCCAGGGCGGCTTTCTTGGCGGCGGCCTTTTTCGCGACCGGCGCGGCGGCCTTCGGTTGGCCGGCTTTGGCTGCTGGCTTCGCCCGCGTGCGCGTCGCGGCCGGGGCTGCGCGCGTC
>JAJYDD010000353.1 GCA_021777795.1 Pseudomonadota bacterium
TTCCCGTCTGTCTCATGCATCTCAACGAGCCGGCGCAGGAGCCCGAGGCTCGCTATTGTTATCTCGGCCCGGTGTTTCGCGCCGGCGGCGAGGGCGAATGGGTGCAGACCGGCCTCGAAAGCTTCGGCCGGCGCGACATCGAGGCGGCGGACGCCGAAATCCTCGCTCAGGCGCTGGAGGCGGCGGCCTCCGCCGACGCCGGGCCGCTCAAAGTGCGAATCGGCGACGCGCGGGTGTTCGACGATCTCGTCAGCGCGCTCGGCCTGCCCGAATATTGGCGAAGGCGGGTGCGGCGCGGCGTCGCGCGCGGCCTTTCGCTCGACAAGCTCGTCGATCGCAGCGGTCTGACGCCGCTGTCCAAGGCCGGCGTGCTCGCAGCGCTTGAGCGGGCCGACCACGACGGCGCCAAGGCCCTCGTGCAGGATCTGCTCTCGATCGCCGGCATCGCCACCATCGGCGGGCGCTCCTTGAGCGAAATCGCCGACCGCTTCCTGGAACAGGCGGCGACAAGACAAGACGACGGGCTTGGCGCCGAGGCGACGCGGACGCTGCAACGCTTCCTGGCGATCTCCGGCCATCCCGACGAAGCCGCGCGGGCGCTGAGGGCGCTGGCCAAGGACGCCGGCCTCGACATCGGCGCGGCCATCGCCTCGTTCGAGGAGCGGGTCGGCTTCATGGCCGCGCGCCAGCTGCCGATCGACGATTTCACCTATTCGGCCGCCTTCGTGCGCGATCTCGATTATTACACCGGCTTCGTGTTCGAGGCCTCGGCGCCGGGGCGCGCGGGTCCGCCGGCGGTGGGCGGCGGGCGCTATGACGGACTCGCGCACAAGCTCGGCGCGACGCAACCGACGCCGGCGGTAGGGGCGGCGATCTGGCTCGACCGCCTGAGCGCGGAGGTTTAGGGCATGACGCTGACCATCGCCGTCCCCTCGAAGGGCCGCCTGCAAGAGAACGCCAGCGATTATTTCGCCCAAGCCGGGCTCGACATCAGCCAAGGCCGCGGGGCGCGCGAATATCGTGGCGTCATCGCCGGCCTCGCCGATGTCGAGGTCGCCTTCCTGTCGGCCTCCGAGATCGTCGGCCAGCTCGCCTCGGGCGCGGTCCATCTCGGCGTTACCGGCGAGGATCTCGTGCGCGAGCATGTCGCCGACGCCGACAGCCGGCTCCACTTGCTGACCAAGCTCGGCTTCGGGCGCGCCCATGTCGTCGTTGCGGTCCCGCAATCCTGGATCGACGTGCGCAGCATGGCCGATCTCGAAGACGTCTGCGCCCATTATCGCGCCCGTCGCGGCGAGCGGATGCGGGTGGCGACGAAATACGTCAACCTGACGCGCCGCTTCTTCAACGAGCACGGCGTCAGCGATTATCGCATCGTCGAGAGCCTGGGCGCCACCGAAGGCGCGCCGGCGGCGGGGTCGGCCGAACTGATCGTCGACATCACCACGACGGGGGCGACGCTCGCCGCCAATGCGTTGAAAATTATCGAGGACGGCACGATCCTAAAAAGCGAGGCCAATCTCGTCGCCTCGCTGCGCGCCGATTGGAGCGCGAAGGCCAAGGCCGCCGCCCGCGCGATCCTGTCGCGGCTCGCCGCCGCCGAGACAGCGCGACGCACGCGCGAGGTGCGCGCCATCCTGCCGGCGGGCGGCGCGCAGGCGATCGCCGAGGCCGCGGCCCGTTTCGAGGCGCGGCCTGATCTCGCCGGCGAAGGCGCGGTCGCCTTCCTGTGCCCGCGCGACCGGACGGCGGAACTGTCGGATTTCCTGCTCTCGCAGGGCGCCAAGCGCGTCGTGGTGCAGAGCGTCGAGCAGGTGTTCGAGCCGGAAAACCCGCTGTACGGCATGTTGGAGTCAAAGGCTTTCGGTCGGTGATGAGCAACCGCCACGCGCTCGGAGACCTTTAAGGGACCAACGCCAGAGCGGTTCGCCATATCTCAACGCTTAGAAGGCGTCTCACATCGAAATAAGCGTGCTTGCGCGATATTTTGTTTGACGAAAGCCGATCCCACACCCCATATTTTTGGAAGTCTCCCGCACGGGAATTGACATGCGCCTTTCGACTAAACGATTCGCCAATGTAATCATTGCGGACACCCGCAACGGCGAAGCTATGTCTGAATTCAAGACTGCTGGCGGTAAGACAGTTCGTATCCTCAACGCCGACGTCTATCGGAAAGCCTCCGCATCGGCCGGCAAAAAGTTGCGTGAGATCACAGGCAAGCGCGAGTTCACGGACAAACGGGCCAAGTGACCAACGGCGACGATGAACCTCAATTTAACTCGATTTTCGCGCAGTTTACGGATGTCGAAGAAAATGACCGCATTCCTGGGCTGATCGCCTACGGTCTCTACAAGACTGCTAAGCGCGAATGGGCGTCCGGCGTTTGGGAAAACCAGCGGCGACGACCGAACGAATCCGAGCTCGCCGCATATGAGCGGACTTGGACTTCGTCTCAAATCGAAGGCAAACGCGATCAAGCGAGAAACATACTCTCCGTCTACGCTGATAATGTTATCGAGGCCGCAACGCCCGCGATCGAAAAGGATGCGCTTCAAGGAACCGGAGTGCGCGCGGTCCTTTATGGACTCCTCACAAACCTGATCTATACGCTCATCCTTATTGGCGTCGCCCTCGGCGCCAAATACGCCGGCATCGACTTGCTCGGAATAGTAACCAAGGTCGGAAACTAGGGCCGCGTAGATTGTCAACAACAGAAACCCCGGGCGTCGCCGCCCGGGGCCTGTTCGCCTTACGCTTTCGGGAATTCGAAGGCGACGAAGCGCGAGCCTTGGGCGGTCTTGATGAGCAACAGCACCGCCTTCTTGCCGTCGTGCTTGGCGGCTTCGATATTCGCCTTCACCTCACTGGCGGAGCTGACAGGCTTGCCGGCGACCTCCAGGATCACGTCGCCGGAGGCGACGCCCTTGTTGGCGGCCTCGCCCGTGGGATCGACGCCAACCACCTTGACGCCCTTGCCGTGATCGTTGGGGGCGAGTTCGACGCCAAGCGTCAGCGCGCTCTTGGCGCCGGCGCCGACATTCGCCATCGCCATCTTGTCGCCGGGCAACGCGCCGAGCGTCACATCGGCCGTCTTCTCCTGACCGTCGCGCATATAGGTGACCTGCGCCTTTTCGCCGGGCTTCAACGCCCCGACCTTGCGGGTGAGGTCGGCGGCCGAGGCGACAGCCTCATTGTTGAACTTGACGATCACGTCGCCGGACTTGAGGCCCGCGTCGGCGGCCGGCGTGTCGGGCTGGGTCTGGGCCACCAGCGCGCCGTCGGTCGACTTCAGCCCGAGGCTGTCGGCGATCTCCTGGCTGACGGGCTGGATCTCGACGCCGAGATAGCCGCGATGCACGCCGCCGTGCTCCAGCTCGCTGACGATCATGTCGACAGTGGAGGCGGGAATGGCGAAGCCGAGGCCGACGCTGCCGCCGGACGGCGAGAAGATCGCGGTGTTGACGCCGACGACCTCGCCCTTGAGGTTGAAGGTCGGGCCGCCGGAGTTGCCCTTGTTGATCGGCGCGTCGATCTGGATGAACTGGTCATAGGGACCCGAGCCGATGTCGCGGCCTTCCGCCGAGACGATGCCGGCCGTCACCGTGCCGCCGAGGCCGAACGGATTGCCGATCGCCAGCACCCAGTCGCCGACGCGCGGCAGGGTCTTGGCAAACTTGACGTAAGGGTAGTCCGAGCCTTCGGTGATCTTCAAAACCGCGAGATCGGTCTTCGGGTCGGCTCCGATCACCTTGGCGCTGACTTCCTTGCCGCTGTCGAGCGTCACGGTGACCGTCTTGCCGCCGTGCTCGACGACATGATTGTTGGTGACGACATAACCGTCGGCCGAGATGATGAATCCGGAGCCGAGCGCGACCCCGTGGCGCACGATTGGCTTACCGAAATTACCGCCGCCGCCGAACTGCTGGAAGAAATGCTTCATTTCCGGCGGAAGTTGTTCCATGCCGTTGCTCTCGTCGGAATCGGCGTCGGCCGAGGCTTCCGTGATGTTGACCTTCACCGAGACCACGGCCGGCTTCACATGCGAGACGACATCGGCGAACGAGGGGGCGTTGGCGGCGACGGAGGCGGGCGCTTCAATGGCGCCGGCCTGCGCGGTTGCGCCGGATTCCATCGACAGGGCGAAAACGCCCGAAGCGGCAAGGGCGAGCGCGGCGCCGGAGGCGAGCAGCGGCCGGCGGGTCGCGAAGCCGTGGATCTTCTTGGGGGTCATCTTCAGTCTCCGAGGGTTGGCGAACTCTTGATGTGACCAACATAGGGCGCCGGCATGAGAAGCAGATGGCGCGGATGTTAAGGTGCGTTCATGTCGGGCCGCCCGGTTCGCGTCGCCGCTCGCGGCGGATATTCAGGCAGACGCGCATCGGGATGGGCAGGCGCCTCGCCGCGACGCTGCCTTTCGCAAAGGGCGTTCATTTCGCGGGTGCGGGCGCCGGGATCGCCCATCCCATTCCCTGCGCCGGCCCGCAGGTTCCATTTTCGGAAAGCCCGTTCAGCGCGCCCGCCGCGAATCCATAAGCCGAAGGATGAACCAGATCGGCGCCACCACCATCGCACCGGTCAACAGAATGCGGCCGAACTGGCGCAGATCCGTGAGGCCAAAATCGAGGATATGGCGCGCCATCTCGACGAAGCGCGCGTAAATCGTCTCGGGGTCGAAACCGAACATCGTCAGCAACATGCCCACGACAAAGGAAACGACCAATAGCCGCACGGCGACGGCGGGAAGCGATCCGCCCAGAAAGGCGTTCATCGGTTTCGGCTCCACA
>JAJYDD010000354.1 GCA_021777795.1 Pseudomonadota bacterium
CTTGTTCGAGACGGAGGCTTGGGTCGTGCGCCGTCAGGGCGCGTCGTCTTCATCCGGACGGAGCGCGTCGGCGATATGCTTGAGGAGCGCATCCTCGGCCTTCGGGCGCCCAATGGGCGCAGAATCCTGATCGATCGCCGCCGCGCTCATTCCGGCGTCGGCGCCGGGCCGAAGGACGTCGAGTTCGCTCTTGATCTGCAACCAGTCTCGCGCCTGCACCTTGGTCTCCGCGTCACGACCGCTCAATCGGCAATTCTAGCGCGGATTCTGCCCCGATGTTGATCGGATCGTTTTGTTGGCTAACGATCCGTTTACGCGCGCCGCCGCGTCACAGTTTGACCTGCCGCAGCCGCGCCGCGTTGGCGATCACGCTGACAGAGGACAGCGACATCGCCGCGGCAGCGATGATCGGCGACAGCAGAACGCCGAAGAAGGGGTAAAAGGCGCCGGCGGCGACCGGCACGCCAAGCGCGTTATAGATGAAGGCGAAGAACAGGTTCTGCCTGATGTTGCGCATGGTCGCCCGGGACAGCAGCCGCGCGCGCACGATGCCGGTGAGGTCGCCCTTGAGCAGCGTGACGCCGGCGCTTTCCATCGCCACGTCCGTTCCGGTGCCCATGGCGACGCCGACATCTGCGGCGGCGAGCGCGGGGGCGTCATTGACGCCGTCGCCGGCCATGGCGACGACGCGGCCCTGCGCCTTGTAACGCTGCACCACAGCGCTTTTCTGGTCCGGCAGCACTTCCGCCTCGACATCGTCGATGTCGAGCCGCCGCGCGACCGCCCGAGCCGTCGTCCAATTGTCGCCGGTCAGCATCACCGCCTTGACGCCGGCCGCCTTCAGCGCCGCCAGCGCCGCGGCGGTCGTCGCCTTGACCGGGTCAGCGATCGCGAAGACGCCGCCGACGCGGCCGTCGATGGCGACGAAGATCGCCGTCGCCCCATCGGCGCGCAGGTCGTCCGCCTTCCCGGCGAGGCTTTCCGTCGCCACGCCATTATCTTCGAGGAAACGCGCATTGCCGAGGTGGACGCGCTTTCCTTCGACCGTTCCGAGCGCGCCGCGCCCCGTCGGCGAGTCGAAATCCTCGACCGGCGCGAGCAACAGCCCGCGCGCCTCCGCCGAGGCCACGATGGCGCGCGCCAGCGGATGCTCGCTCGCCCGCTCGACGCTCGCCGCCAGGCGAAGAACGTCGGCTTCGGCAAACCCCTGGGCGGGTGCGATCGCGGTGACCGCCGGCTTTCCTTCGGTCAGCGTCCCAGTCTTGTCGACAACCAATGTGTCGACCTTCTCCATCCGCTCCAGCGCCTCGGCGTTCTTGATCAGGACTCCGACCTGGGCGCCACGGCCGACGCCGACCATGATCGACATCGGCGTCGCGAGGCCGAGCGCGCAGGGGCAGGCGATGATCAGCACCGCCACCGCGGCGATCAGGCCGTAGGAAAAGCGCGGCTCCGGCCCGAAGATCGACCAGGCGGCGAAGGCGAGAACCGCGATTCCAATCACCGCGGGCACGAACCAGCCGGCGACCTCGTCGGCGAGGCGCTGGATCGGCGCGCGGCTCCGCTGCGCTTCGGCGACGAGCTGGACGATCTGCGCCAGCATGGTGTCGCGCCCGACCTTTTCCGCCTTGACGATCAGCGCGCCGCTTTGGTTGATCGTCCCCCCGATGACATGGCCGCCGGCTTCCTTGGTGACGGGCATGGATTCGCCGGTGACCATGGATTCATCGACGGCGCTGCGGCCCTCGGTGACGACCGAATCGACCGGAATCTTCTCGCCCGGCCTGACCCGGAGGCGATCGCCGACGACGACGCGGTCGAGGCCGACTTCCTCTTCGGCGCCGTCGTCCGTGAGGCGGCGCGCCGTCTTGGGCGCGAGGTCGAGCAGGGCGCGGATCGCTCCGCTCGTCGTTTCGCGCGCCCTGATTTCCAGCACCTGGCCGAGCAGAACGAGGACGGTGATGACCGACGCTGCTTCGAAATAGACGTCGACCGCGCCCTCGGCGTCACGAAACGCAGCGGGAAAGACCTGCGGCGCTATAGTCGCGACGATGCTGTAGACCCAGGCTATGCCCGTGCCCATGGCGATCAGGGTGAACATGTTGAGCCGGCGCGTCAGAATGGATCGCCAGCCGCGCAGGAGCAGTGGCCAGCCCGCCCAAAGCACGACCGGCGTCGCGAGAACGAACTGAGTCCAGTTGGAGGTCGAGTGTCCCAGGACCCTTTGCAGACCGATAACATGCCTGCCCATTTCGAGCGCCAGAACGGGGAGCGCGATGATGAGGCCGATCCAGAACCGGCGCGTCATATCCTTGAGCTCGGCGCTCGTTCCGGCTTCCGCCGAGCCGAGAACCGGCTCGAGCGTCATGCCGCAGATCGGACAATTGCCAGGGGTCGGCTGCCTGATCTCGGGATGCATGGGGCAGGTGTAGATCGTCCCCTCGGGAACCGGAGCGACGGCTTGCGGCTTTTGGGCGGGCTGCGCAAAGCGCGTCGGCGCGGCGACGAATATGCTTCGGCAAGCCTCGGAGCAAAAATGATAGGTCGCGCCAGCGAATTCCGCGTGATGCGCGGATTTTTCCGGATCGACCCTCATGCCACAGACGGGATCCTTTACGCCCGCGCCCACGCCGGGCTGTGCGGTAGTCGGGTGATGATGGGCGCGATGGGCGCGCGCGCCGTGGCTGTTGTCGCCTTGTGCTGGGTCATTAGGGTCGTGGCTCATTGATCCGCTCCACAAATTCCATTTTTTCAGCGCGTCGTTGCGCGAAGCGCCAGCTGTCGATGGCTCAGCCGATCAGGTTTGCAGGAGGGCGACGAATCTGGCGAACACGCGGGCGCTCCGCGATCTGAACGTGCGGCGGCAACGACAAACCGATCGTGACGAAACAGGCGGGCGCGCAGCGCCCTCCACCAGAGCAACATATGCCGTCACGCGGCGAATGTTCCGGGTGGCAGGACGCGGCCGCAGTGACAACGGTCTCCTTGTCGTCGGCCGACGCCGAGAGCGCATAATCCTGGCCGCGCCCGAAAAGATCCGAGGCGTCACTTGTGGCTGTCGCCGCGTTCGCCAGCGCCGACGCGTCATCCGCAAATTGGGCGTTGCGCCAGTGACCCTGATGAGCAAAAGCCGTCGTCGGTCCAAGCGCCAGCATGGTCGCGCAAAATGCGGCCACAATCCAAAGTGCAAAGACGGATGCTCGCCGATTCAAGACTCACCTCGCGATCAAAGCATTCAATAACATGTTGAAAACAACCAATTGACGATAAGCTCAAAAAAATTATGACGAAATCAACATAAGTTATTATCCTCCAAGTGGAGCCAAATTGCTTGATTCATATCAAATTCGGTGCATACATAAATATTCAAACATTACAATATTACTTTTATGATGCTGGGGCGACAGCAAATTGCGGCGCCAAGGGACGTTCCCGTTTACCGCTTTTCATTCCGCGCCCGCAGTCGCTTTGCAAATACTGGAACAGCGCATAGGCTGGGCGAGAAATGGGACGTTCGGACATGCGCAAATCAGCCCCGCCGCCTCGGATTCTGGCGGCGATCGGTTTTGCAGTCTTTTTGGTCGCCGCCTTCGCGGCGCGGGCGGTTCGCGCCGACACGCTCGACGACGTTCGCCAGCGCGGCGCTCTCATCTGCGGTGTCAATATCGGCCTTGCCGGCTTCGGCTTGCCCGACGATCGCGGGACATGGCGCGGCTTCGACATCGATTATTGCCGGGCGGTCGCCGCGGCGATCTTCGACGATCCCGAAAAGATCAAGTTCATTCCGCTCTCGGGCAAGGATCGTTTCACCGCCCTGCAATCGGGCGAGGTGGACCTGCTGTCGCGCAACACGACCTGGACCCAGTCGCGCGAGGCGGGGCAGGGGCTGCTGTTCACCGGGATCAATTATTATGACGGCCAGGGCTTCATGGTCCCGAAACGCCTCGGCCTGGCGTCGGCCAAACAGCTCGCCGGCGCCTCGATCTGCGCCCAGCAGGGCACGACGACCGAACTCAATCTCGCCGACTATTTCCGCTCCCACGGCATGAAATTCGAGGCCGTGGTCTTCGCCAGCGCCGACGAGGCGATTAAGGCCTATGATTCCGGGCGCTGCGACGCCTTCACCACCGACGGCTCGGCGCTCTATTCCCAGCGCCTGAAACTGACCCGGCCCGAGGATCACGTCGTGCTCCCCGAGACCATTTCCAAGGAGCCCTTCAGCCCCGCGGTGCGTCAGGGCGACGACCGCTGGTTCAATTTGGTGAAATGGACCCATTTCGCGCTGCTCGACGCCGAGGAGCTGGGTGTGACGGCGGCGAACGTCGAGGCGATGAAGGGCTCCGATAATCCCGAAATCCGCCGCCTGCTCGGCGTCGAGGGCGATTACGGCGCGGGGCTCGGCCTCACGCCGGACTGGGCGGCGCGGATCGTCCGGGCCGTGGGCAATTATGGCGAGATCTTCGAGCGCAATCTCGGCAAGGACTCCGCGCTGAAAATCCCGCGCGGGCTGAATGCGCTGTGGACCGGGGGCGGGCTGCATTACGCCCCGCCGGTGCGCTGATGCCGGCGCGCGCCTTGCGCCGGCGGGCGCTCCAGGCGGGCCTGCTGCTCGCGGTCGGCGCGCTCTTCGCCTTCGCCTTCGTCAACGCCCGCGCGAACCTTTTGGCGCGCGGCATCCCGACCTCCTTCGCCTTTCTCGATCAGGTCGCGGGCTTCAGCATCAACCAGAGCCTCATTCCCTATTCGCCGCTCTCGTCCTATGGCCGCGCGCTGCTCGTCGGCCTG
>JAJYDD010000355.1 GCA_021777795.1 Pseudomonadota bacterium
GCTATGCGGCAGTTTTGGATGCCAATACGCTTCAAGCGCGGATCGTAGCCGCCCCGCGGCCGTAGCAGCCGGTCTATGGGTCTCGTCGTACCGCTTACGATCGACCCAACCGTTTCGCCCGTGGCGCGTAAGCTTGCCTCGTCCCCTACCCCGACGCTGGCGGCGGCGGCCTGCAGCGCGAGCCGCCGCCGCCACGCGCCTGCGAACGGCGCGTCGCGGCGGACGAGGACGTCGAGCGCCGCGAGCGCCGCGCCGGCGGCGAAGGCCACGTCCAATGCGCTCACGTCTTTGGACGACTCGCGAACGAGCGCGGTCGCCCAGGCGGGCGGCCGGAGAGTAGGGGTTGACGCGCAAGGGTTCGTAGTGCGCGTCGCCAAGCTTAAGCCAATGCGGCGCTTTCGTCGACATTCCCCGCTGATAAGCGCCGCAGTCGACGGGATCTTCGGCTGACCGCCCACGGATCCCAAGTCACGCGGACCGCGCCGGCGACTACTCGGCCGGAAGCCGGTAACGCCTGACGCGCAGGGCCTGGTCTTCGAGGGTGATCTCCAGAACCTGGTTCACGAGGTCGCCGTCCTCTCGAAGCTCTTCCAACGCTTGCGCGAACAGTTCGATCTGCGTCTGCAAATCCATGCCCGGCGGCCCGTTCAAACAAACGAGCCCGGCATGGAGGTCGACATCCGCATATTGGCCTTTTGCGCCGGGCTTTGCAGAGGGGCCGCGAAAGTCGATCGAGTTCCTGGTGACGAAGGTCCAGTCGCCTGCGACGGTGAAAGGTTTCAACTCCCAATCTTTCCAGCCTGAGCGGCCCAACCAGACGACGTGAGAGGATTCGTCGTAGCCTTCGCATTGCGCGAGCTTGGCGAATTCTGGACTGAGGCATTCGTCGACCAGGAATTTCGTCCAGCCTTCTTTCGGCGAGCAACCCGTCGGTCGGCGACGACGACGGCGCCTACGGGGAGATTTTCGCTCGCCCGTGGACGCCCTCGCGCCGGATTCGCCTCGGCGTAAAGCGCTGCAAGCTCGATCTTCCGCGCGTCCAGCGAAGGATAGGCCGACGCGATGCGCTCGACGGGAAGTCCCGCCGCGACCGAAGCCGCGAGGTCATGAACCAGAACGCGCGTTCCGCGCACGACGGGGGCGCCGCCGAGCACGTCCGGATCGGACACGACCATGTCGCGTGCCGCCGTCAGGCGATCCATGCGCGCCTTGGCGCGCTGAAAAAAGGGGGCCAAATCGATGGCGAGATAGTCGTCGCGCAAGATCCAATCGGCCTCGACCAGCGAGGCGAAGTCTCCAAGGCCGCGCAACCGCTGCCCAGCCTGGCGAATAGCGAGGAGCCGTTCCTCTGACGTCAGACGTTTGGCGCTGTCAAAATAGAAGGCGATGAGCATGCAGGCGGTCGCGGCGATCCGTCGGCCATCTTCGACAACGACAAACCCTTCGGGCAGGATGCGCTCGTCGATGACGCGGTGGATGTCGCGAAGCTCGACAGAGGCGACTACGGCGGCCTCTGTAGGCTTCAACATTTCTGCTAGGCCGTTCATGGCAGGGCTCGCATATATCTTCCGCTACATCGGAAGATATATCAAACGCTGTGAAATTCAAGTGCGAGCGGATCCCATCGTGTCGGCGACGGTCTTGCCGTCGCGGCGCTTTGATCTCATTAAATCGATAATACCGCCGCGCCCGTCGCTCGCTTTTCATGTCCGATAAGTTTGCATTATCAATTTGTTATATATCACATATAATAGTCGCTATTATGAAATCACCCCCCGGCAAGGGGCTCGGAAATTCCCCCCTGACGCGCCTCCCATCACGACTGGCGCAGATTGCAGCGACAGCGCGTGATCTCACAATATTCCCCACGCCCGGTATCGCCCCCGACCCGTCGCCTCGCGCAAGTCCAGTTCGGCGACGAGGTTCTGTGCCGCGCGCGGCGTGACGCCGAGCGCCCTGCTGATCATGCCGGCCGAGATGAGCGGCCGCGAGAGCGCGAGTTCGATCAGCTCCGGCAATTTTGAGGTCGAGCGGCGGCCGTCGAGTTTGCGCAGGAGCAGCTCGCGAGCGAGAAACCAGCGGTCGTGCTGCTTCTGGCCTTCTTGCGCCGCCGCAATGATCACCTCGAGGCCGGCGACGAGCCGGGTGGCGGAGTCGCGGCTTCGACGGCGCTCACGCGGGACGGCTTTGGCGCCTTCGGCGAGGCAGGGCAGATGCGCGCGGGTCTTGCCGCGCTCGCGCAACAGTGCGGCGGCAAGGAGGCCCCCGAGACCCGGCGCCCGCTGCAGCGGCTCGATCGCGCTCCACGCGTCGTGCACGAGCGCGGCGGCGAGGGTGGCGGGGAGTTCGCGCGTCCGATCGACGATTTCGCGCCATTCGGTGAGGCGCGCGTCCTCATCCCAATCGAGGTCATAGATGAGGGGATCGCGCTCACGCGAAGCGGGAGGCGTAGGCAGTCCCTCGCCGGCGAGCGTGCGGTCGACGCGGAGGCTGGCGGAGTCCACCGCGGCGATGATCTCGGCGAATCCCTCGTCCGCTTCAATCGACGGCTCGAAGTCTTCCTCCTCGTCCCCGCCAAGCTCGACGCCTTCCCCTTCGGAAGGCGACGTCCCTTCCCCTGATCGGCCGCGCAACGCGTCGAGGCCGGCCCGCGACATCGCCCAATCCGGCGCCGCGCCGGCAATCCGGCGACGCGTGCGCAAAATCGCATGGGCGCGAGTCAGCTCGTGGGTGGGCGCCCGCACGTCCATTCCGGCGTCATGAAGCACGAGGTCCTCGAGATGGACGAGCTCGCCCTCGATCCAGAGCGCGGCGGCGGCGTCGGAAAAATGCGTCCTCGCGATCCAGCCCTCACCGATGGGACTCGTCCGCAGTCGTTCATCAAGACGGGCGAGGGCGTCTTCGGCGGCAGCCAATGGTCGTGCGACAGCGTCCCAAGGGAATGGTTCTGGAATGAGGAAGGGGTCTGTCATTCGGGTTGTCGCCGCCTATGCGACGCCTGTGGACCTGAGGTCGGCGAAGATAGCGCGTGTTTGCGTCGAGGCCATCGAGAGTCCTCGTTCGATAGCGGCCCCCCATGCCGGGCCGCGCGCTGACGCCTCGCGCAAGGCGTCCGCAAGGAGCTCTTTCATGCGGACCTGGATCATCGCGTCAACCAGCATTTCGCATTGCGCAACGTCCTTCAGCCGCTTGGCGGCGTCCTGGCCACCCCGTTCGGCTGCGACGATGAGCTTGTGGACCGCATAGCGCTCCGGCGCCGGCACGGTGACGCCTACCCCATATTTGTGGAGAAGCACCGAACGCTGTGGCTCGTGAATCAGGAAGTCGAGGAAGCGTAGCGGCGTAGCCGACGCGCCGCCCAGCGTTGGCATCCGGGCGGGTTTGCCTTGGTAATCGTCGCTGGACCGATTGGGCGTGAGAAACTCGACGGCGAACTTCGACGCGTTGGCGAATTTCGTCGTCTTGCGGGAATCCGCCGCATCGGGCGTCTCCTCGAACGTCGCGTCGATCGCTTTGAGAACGCCGAGCATCGGCGGCATGGAATCGCCCACAGCAACAGCGATCGAGTGAAACTGCGACAAATCCGCATCCCCGGTTTGCATGGGCGCACGCGGAAATCGCACGCCGAGCATTCCGGCATAGGTTTGGAAAGCCGCCGTGCCGACCAGCACGCCACGCAGCCGGAAAAAGCCGGCGTTGGCGAGGGCTTCGACGACGTCGCCGAGGAGGCGATCCGGGGCGGGAAGCCCGATACGCCGCAGGGCGTTGACCAGGCTTCGGCGAAGTTGGGCATCGCTCTTGAGCTTGGCGAACTCCTCGACGCGCCGTGCGATCGAGAGGTCGTCGGCGGGGCCGACATAGAGGCGCTTTCGCGCGCCGGCACGCATGGAGCTGTCGTAATACCAATAGAATTTGTCTTTGACCGCGACGCGGACGAAATTGCCGTCGGGGGGAAAATCGCTCAGGAATCGATCGTCGAGCGACTGCTGCACGAGGTCGGCGAACATGGTTCGGAATTGCAGATCGATTTCCTGCACGGGGGGTCCTATAAGCAATTCTTTCATCTGCTTATAACCATAGCTATAAGCAATGTCACGTTTTGCTTATAATTCGACGCTTCGCGGCGCGGATTGGACTCGTTAGCGACCGTTCGCCGCCGAGCGCCGAGCAGCGCGAGTTGGGACGCGCGACTTGGGCAGCGCGGCTCGGGGTTGAAGGCGCCAACGGAGTGGCTTGAGGGCGCCGACGGAGTCAAAGGGCGGTCCCATTTTCGCTGAACTCCCGAGCGGATAAGTCGTCGCCGACCATCCCCTCGATGTTGGTCTCTGAAATCGGCAGCGGAAATCGACATGTCGGTGTTGCCTGAGAATTGCAATTCCACAAACCGACGTTATTCCAACAGGTTTGACCCGTACAAGGATGACGTTTTTCGGCTAATAATTTCAATTGTCGAGCGCGCCGGCGCGACGTTTCAACGCAGCCGGCGAACGGGAACGCCGAGACGGGGCAGAAGGCCCATCCGTGTAAAAGCGCACGTTAGCGTATTGCACGCAATATTGCAGGTGGGGGATTAGCGCCGGCTGGAAGATGGCAGGAAGGCCGCCATCCATTCCGGCCCACCGGAGGCATTATCGGCCACTGTATGTATTGCACGCAATGCGCGGCGACAATTAAAGTGGCCGGTTCACCGACAATTATCTTGGCCGGTTAGGGCGTCCGCCAGCGCCGCTTGAAGGGAGGGGCGAAGCCCCGACCGGAAAGTGGCGCTGGCGGAC
>JAJYDD010000356.1 GCA_021777795.1 Pseudomonadota bacterium
GCGGCGTTCTTCGGCCTGGGCGCCTATTCCGCCGGCATCATGGCCAACGCCGGCTATGACGATCCCCTGCTCGGCCTCGTCGCGGCCGTCGTCCCGGCCGCGCTGGTCGGCCTCGTCACCGCGCCGCTGCTGCTGCGCGGCGCCGATCTGACGCGGCTGATGGTGACGATGGGTGTGGCGCTGATGCTGGGCGAACTCGCCAACAAGCTCGATTGGCTCACCGGCGGCGCCGATGGGCTCAATTTCAGCGTCGCGCCGCTGTTTGGCCGCTTCTCGCTCGGCGCGATGGGCGACGGGCCGCGCAATGCGGCGCTGTTCAGTCTCGCCGTGCTGTTCGCGCTGTTCTTCCTCGCCCGGCGGATCAAATCCTCGCCCTTCGGCATATCGCTGGCGGGCTTGCGCGAGAACCGGCTGCGCGCGGGCGCGCTCGGCGTCGCGACCTCGTGGCGCATCGTCGCGATCTACGCCATCGGGGCGGCCTATGCCGGGGTCGCCGGCGCGCTGATCGCCGAGACGACGCAGATCGCCTCGCTCGACCTGTTCGCCTTCCATCGCTCCGCCGACACGCTGTTGATGCTCATCATCGGCGGCGTCGGCTGGCTCTATGGCGGCCTGATCGGCGCGGGCATGTTCATCGTCATCCGAGACGTGGTGTCCGCCGCGACGCCGGAATATTGGGAATTCTGGATCGGCCTGATGCTGGTGGCGCTGGTGCTCGTCGGGCGCGACCGGCTCGCAGCCCTGGTCGGGATTCGCAAATGAGCGCCCCGGCTTTGGAGGCGCGCGGCCTCATCCGCCGCTTCGGCGGCCTCATCGCCACCGACGATGTGAGCTTCGCCGTGCCAGCGGGGGCGCGACAGGCTTTGATCGGCCCCAACGGCGCCGGCAAGACGACGCTCATCAACCTGCTGACTGGCGTCCTCAAGCCGAGCGAAGGCGCGGTGCTGTTGGAGGGGCGCGACGTCACCGCCTTGTCGCCGCACGCAAGGGTGCGCCTGGGGCTGGCGCGCACATTCCAGATCAACCAGCTTTTTCCCGATCTCAGTCCCGTCGAATCGCTGGGCCTCGCCATCTCCGAGCGCGAGGGGCGCGGCTGGGATTTCTGGCGCCCCGCCGGCAAGCCGGAGATCGTCGCCGAGATCGACGATCTCATCGCCCGCTTCGCCTTGAGCGAAGTCTACGACCAACCGACGCGCGCGCTCCCCTATGGCAAGCAGCGGCTGCTGGAGATCGCTTTGGCGCTGGCCTGCCGCCCCCGGGTGCTGCTGCTCGACGAACCTGCCGCCGGCGTGCCGGAGGAGGAGCGCCACGACATTCTGGCCGCGCTCGCCCAACTGCCGGCGGAGGTCGCCATCCTGCTCATCGAGCATGACATGGATCTGGTGTTCTCCTTCGCCACCCGCATTTCGGTGCTGGTGGCGGGCCGGCTGCTCTGCGAGGGCACGCCGGCCGAGATCGCGGCGGATGAGCGCGTGCGCGCCGTCTATCTCGGAGAGGACGGGCATGGCTGAACTGCTGCGAGTCGAGGGGCTGTCGTCTGGCTATGGGCCGGCGCGCGTCGTCTCCAACGTCAGCTTCGCGCTGGCGCAGGGGCGCTCGCTAGCGCTGCTCGGGCGCAATGGCGTCGGCAAGACGACGCTGGTCAATTCGCTGATCGGCGTCACCACCCGCCACGCGGGCCGCATTTTCATCGAGGGCGACGACGTGACGACGCTGCCGCCGCATGTGCGCGCGCGGCGCATCGGCTGGGTGCCGCAGGAGCGCGACATTTTCCGCTCGCTCACCGTCGAGGAGAACCTCACCGCCATCGCGCGGCCGGGTCCGTGGGGCGTCGAGCGGGTTTACGCGATGTTCCCGCGCCTGAAAGAGCGCCGCCGCAACGGCGGGCGCCAGCTTTCCGGCGGCGAGCAGCAGATGCTCGCGCTCGGCCGCGCTCTGGTGCTGAACCCGAAGCTGCTGCTTCTCGACGAGCCGACGGAGGGGCTGGCGCCGATCATCGTCGATGAATTGCTGGCGGCGTTCCGTCGCCTGGCGGGCGAGGGTCTGTCGATGATCCTGGTCGAGCAGAAGCCGAAGAAGATCCTGCCTTTCACCGACGAGGCGATCATCCTCAACCGCGGCGCCATCGCCTATGCCGCGCCAAGCGCCGCCCTCATCGCCGACCCGGCGGCGCTGGAGACGCATCTGAAGGCGGCGGTGTAGGTCAGTCCGTCCCGTAGATCACCGTCGGCCCGTCCACCCTCGGCTGGTGGCCGATGTAGATGATGCGCGGGCCGGTGTGGCGCGGACGCGGCGGCTCCGGGGGCGCGCAATAGGAGGCCGCCTGCGGCGCGAGGATGACGGGTGGCGGCAGGATGTCTGGCGTCGGCAGGACGTCGGCGGCCGGCTGCCCATAGTCGTAAGCCGGGGCGGCGCCCAAGGCATCCGGCGCGAGGATCCCGACGCCCTCGCCGCCGTGACCGTGACGCCAGCCGTGGCGGCCGCCCATCGGGACGGGCCCCGGATGCGGCTGCGCGCGAGGATGCGGCGCCGGCCCCACGTGGGGCGCAAAGCCCGGCGCGGCGAAGCTGGGCGAGGCAAAGCCAACAGGCAAGGCGGCGACAAGACATGTCGCGAGAATGGCCAACGCTTTCATGGCGTCGCTCCTGGAACGAATCGAGGCGGCCTCCTCGCCAGCATGGTTAGCAAAGCGTTAACGCGCCGCCAAGACGGATTTGCGCGCAGGGTTAACAGCGCCGCCGCCGCTTGTGAGACGGGCGCGCAAGGTCTTATATGTCGCTCATGCCCACAGTCGACGTGAAGCCCGCTAGCAACCGCAAGCCTGGCCAAAAGGCCGAAGGCGGCCCCGAGCCGTTCAAGCGCGCGCTCTCGGCGTGCGCGCGCGCGATGTCGCGCCATCCCGAGCTGGAAGTGGTGTTCAGCGCCGACAAGCCCGGCCTTTCGGGCGGACCCGAGGGCGCCAAGGCCCGCCTGCCGGAGCCGCCGCGCAAGCCCAACGCGAAGGAGGCGGCGATCCTGCGAGGGATGGCGGACGCCATGTCGCTGCGGCTCGCCTGCCACAGCGAGGCCGTACACCGTCGCCACGCGCCGCAAAGCCCACCGGCGCGCGCGTTGTTCGACGCCGTCGAGCAGGCCCGCGTCGAGGCGATCGGCGCGCGGCGCATGGAGGGGGTGGCGGCGAACCTCACCGCCATGCTCGACGACCGCTACCACAAGAACCCCGCCGCCGAAGCGCGCGACCGCGATGAGGCGCCGCTGGAGGACGCCGTCGCCATGATGGTGCGCGAGCGGCTGACCGGCCTCGCGCCGCCGCCGGGCGCGCGCCGCATCGTCGATCTCTGGCGCCAGGCCGTGGAGGACAAAGCCGGCCCCGAACTCGACAAGCTCGCCACCTCGCTTGAAGACCAGCGCGCTTTCGCCAAGGCCATGCACAAGGTGCTGGCCTCGCTCGACATGGCCAGCGATTCGCAGGCCGAGGACGAGGAGCGCGAGGATTCGCAAGAAGACGAGAACCCCTCCGACCAGCCCGAGGATTCCGACGGCGAAGGCGAAAGCGAAGATTCCAAGGATTCGATGGAGATCGAATCGCTCCAGGATTCCGCCGACGAGTTGGAGGAAGGCGCGATGGAGGCGGCCGACGCCCCCAGCGCCGAATATCCCGACGAAAGCGACGCCGGCGAATCCGAGGAAGCTTCGGAGAACCGCCCGACGCCTTCCAGCGCCCAGGACAAGCGCGGCCCCGACTACAAGGCTTTCACGACCAAATACGACGAGGTCGTGGAGGCGGCCGAGCTTTGCGAGCCGGAGGAGTTGCAGCGCCTGCGCGACTATCTCGACAAGCAGTTGCAGAACCTGTCCAATGTCGTCGGCCGGCTCGCCAATCGCCTGCAACGGCGGCTGATGGCGCAGCAGAGCCGCTCCTGGGAGTTCGATCTCGAAGAGGGCATGCTCGACACCGCGCGCCTGCCGCGCATCGTCATCGATCCCCAGCAGCCGCTGTCCTTCAAGCAGGAGAAGGACATGGAGTTCCGCGACACGGTCGTCACGCTGCTGATCGACAATTCCGGCTCCATGCGCGGCCGGCCGATCACGGTGGCGGCGACCTGCGCCGACATTCTGGCGCGCACGCTGGAGCGCTGCGGCGTCAAGGTCGAGATCCTCGGCTTCACCACCCGCGCCTGGAAGGGCGGACAATCGCGCGAGGCTTGGCTGCAAGCCGGCAAGCCGCCGAACCCCGGCCGCCTCAACGACCTGCGCCATCTCATCTACAAATCCGCCGACGCCCCGTGGCGGCGGGCGCGCAAAAACCTCGGGCTGATGATGCGCGAGGGGTTGCTGAAGGAGAACATCGACGGCGAGGCGCTGGATTGGGCGCACCAGCGTCTGCTCGGGCGGCCCGAGCAGCGTAAGATCCTGATGATGATCTCCGATGGCGCGCCGGTCGACGATTCCACTTTGTCGGTCAATTCCGGCAATTATCTGGAGCGGCATCTGCGCTACGTCATCGAGGAGATCGAGACCCGCTCGCCGGTGGAACTGATCGCCATCGGCATCGGCCATGACGTGACGCGCTATTACCGGCGCGCCGTCACCATCGTCGATGCCGAGGAACTGGGCGGCGCGATGACGGAGAAACTGGCGGAACTGTTCGCCGAGGCGCCCAAAGCGCAGAAGCGCGCGCCAAAACGCGGGCGAGCCGCGTGATCTGAAACATTCCCTTGGGGCACGTGCCCCAAGGGAAAAGCGTATTGACTT
>JAJYDD010000357.1 GCA_021777795.1 Pseudomonadota bacterium
CTTTCGGTCAGGCCGTCGACCAGCCGCCGACCTTGGCGATCGCCGTCGACACGCTGACCGGCGACGAGAAGAAGGTGGTGCGCGTGCAATTGCCCGAGGGTCTGTTGATTCGCCCCGGCTTCCGCCTTGTGCTGGAGAAGGGCGAACCGGTCGAGGGCCGCTATTCGATCTGCGCTGGCGGGTCCTGCTTCGCCGAGGCCGAGGTCAGCCAGAGCCAGCTCAATGTGTTGAAAAAATCGGCGATCGCCTCGATCATCGTGCGCAATCAGGTCGGCTCCGAAGTGACGTTCAACGTGCCGATGCACGATTTCGCCGCCTCCATCGACGGGCCGGCTGTCGATCCAAAGAAGATTGCGGCGCAGAACAAGGCCTTGCAGGAGCAACTCGAAAAGCGCGCCGAGCAACAGCGCGAGAAGATCGAGAAGCAGAAGCCGCCGGCAGCGCCCGCGCCCGCCGCTTCGCCGACGGCGACGCCGAATAAGTGAAGCTTCGGCTCCCGGCGCAAGCCGGGTGCCGAGAGACTTCAAAACCGATGTTTACTCCGCGCTCGCTTCCGCTGGCGGTGCTTGGCCGGCGTGTTTCGTGCGAGCGACGGCGAACTTTGCCTGCGCCTTGCTGACGGCGCCGGCGTTTTTGGGCGCCTCAGCAGCCGCTGGCGTAGTCGTACTCGCCGTCAGTTCGCGCTGTTGACGCGCCGCTTGTAAAAACCCGAATCCGTCGGCGTGAAAAGCTGCTCAACCTGCGGATGACGGACCGGGGCGCCGGAATCGTCGGGCAAAAGGTTCTGCTCCGAGACATAGGCGATATATTGCGTCTCGTCGTTTTCCGCGAACAGATGGTAGAACGGTTGGTCTTTTGACGGCCGCACCTCGGCCGGAATGGCGCGATACCATTCCTCCGTGTTGGCGAAGATCGGATCGACGTCATAAATCACGCCGCGAAATGGATAAACGCGGTGTTTGACGACCTGACCGATGGCGAATTTGGCGGCGCGGGACTGCATGTTTTTATGTTTCGCTTGGTAAAGCAGAGGCGGCGGCGCTGTCAATTTCGCGCCCGCCTCAAAATCCGTAGAGCGGCGCAAAATCCTTGTCCTTGGCCGCGACCTGACGCGCGAGATCGACGATCACCCGCGCCTGTTTCCAGGTCGCGTCGTCCTGCATCTTGCCATCGATCATGACCGCGCCGGAGCCGTCGGGCATGGCGGCCAGGATCTTCTTGGCGAAGGCGACCTCGGCGGGGTCGGGCGAGAACACCCGCTTGGCGATGGCGATCTGGTTGGGATGCAGGCTCCAGGCGCCGGCGCAGCCGAGCAGAAAAGCGTTGCGGAACTGCGCCTCGCAGGCCTCCGGGTCGGAGAAATCGCCGAACGGGCCATAGAACGGCTTCAGCCCATTCGCGGCGCAGGCGTCGACCATGCGGGCGATCGTATAATGCCAGGGATCCTGTTGGGCGGACGCGCGCGCCGCGCCGGCGCCATCGCCCAGCACCCGATAATCGGGATGGCCGCCGCCGACGCGCGTCGTCTTCATCGCCCGCGAGGCCGCCAGATCCGCCGGGCCTAAGCTCATGCCCTGCATGCGCGGCGAGGCGGCGGCAATGGCCGTGACGTTGTTGACGCCCTCGGCCGTCTCCAGGATCGCATGGACGAGGATCGGCTTGGCGACGCGGTGGCGCGCCTCCAGCAGCGCCAGATATTGGTCGATGAAGTGGATGTCCCAGGGCCCCTCGACTTTGGGGACCATCACGACGTCGAGCTTGTCGCCGACCTCGCCGACGATGCGGGCGAGATCGTCGAGGAGCCACGGCGAATTCAGCGCGTTGACGCGCACCCAAAGGCCCGTGGCGCCGAAATCGACCGCCTTGGCCATCGCGATGAAGCCCTCGCGCGCGGCTTCCTTCGATTCGATCGGTATGGCGTCTTCGAGATTGCCGAGCACGACGTCGACCTGGGGCGCGAGTTCGGCGACCTTGGCGCGCACCTTCTCGTTATGCGGCGGCACGAAATGGATCATGCGTTCGAGCCGCGCCGGCAGGTCGCGCAACGGCGCGGGCGCTCCGATGGCGAGCGGTTCGAAAAACTTGCGCGGCGCTTTCATCTGGCATCCCCCCGGGTTGGCCCAGGCGCATAAGGCCTGCCGCGGCGTTCGGTCAATCCGCCGGAGGGAGCAAGGGGGCAAGAACCGGGCCGCTCCAGGGGCCGTAGAGCGCGAAATCCAGATGCGCGCCGTCGGGCGTCGGCTTGCCGTCGTCGGAGCTTTGCCGCGCCGTCACCCGCGCCCTCCAGGCGCGCCCGGCCAGATCGACCGCGCCCGACACCGCCAGCGACACCCCGGGCGATTGCGTCGCCACATCGAGAAAACGCGCCTCGCCGTTGCTGATCTCGATCCGTCCATGCGCCGCGCCGAAGCGGGTCGCGCCGGCGTTCATGTCACGCGCGACGTCGATGAGCCGATGCTGGCCGCGCCGCAACGCCTCCTCGAAATTGAGGTTGCGCAGCGCGCCGTCGGTGATCTCCAGCGAGCCGTCGCCGTCGGCGGTGGCGACGATTTCGGCCGGCGAGCGCCCATGCGCCTTGATCGAAAACTTGAGGCTGCCCTGGCCGGAGAAGTTGCGCTCGCCGAATTCGGCCAGCAGCGCGCCGAGGTCGGCGTTCTCCAGCGACAACGCGAGCTTGCTGTCGCAGGCGCCCTGCTTGTTCGCGATCCACATTTCGCCGCTCAGCGAACCATGCGCGAAGCTGGCTTCGAGCAGCTTGACGCCGAAGCGGCCGTCGCTCTGCGACACCGCCGCCGCCGCGTCTTCGATGACGTGGCCGCGCCACACCGCGCGCGAAGCCGAGACTCTGAGGTCGAGGTCGAAACCGTGGCTTGGCGCGGGCAACGCCGGCGTTTTCGACCAGTCCCCGGCGGCGACCAGCGGCGGCGGCGGCCCGATGAGCGCGTCGAGATCGAGCGCGTCGGCGGCCATCGTGCCGGATATGGAGAGGCCCGCCGGCGATTTCATCGCCGCAAGGTCGCCCTCGAACCGTTGGCCGCCGAGAGTCATGACGGCGTCGGAGAGCTTGGCCTCGGTCGAACTGGCGCTGACATGCGCGGAGAATTCGAGCCCCGCAGGCGCGGGGCCAGGCGGCGGTTGGCCGATCCAGCGGGCAAAGCGGGTCAGCGAGGGGATCAGCGCGGAGACATCGCCGCGATAGACCGCGCCGCCCAGCCGGCCCTGCGGCGACCAGTCGCCGGAGACCCGCCACTGGCCGAGCGGCGCGTCGAGCGCGGCGCGCACCGGGGTCGGGTCGCCATGCGCGGCCGCCATCGGTTCGTCGATCACCAGCGACGTCGCCACCGGCTGCCCGCGCCAGCGCCCGGCCCCGCCGGCACGAAGTTCCGAACTGGCCGAGGCCCAGTCTACGCGAGCAGTGGCGACGTCGAGGCGGGTTTTCCAGGCGCGCCGCGCGGACACGACGGAGACCCGCGCGCCTTCGACGAAGAGCTGCGCGATCGGCGGTCGTTTGGCCGTTTTCAGCGCGCGTTGGGCGGCGTCGAGATCGACGGTGATCTCGGCGTCGCGCAATGTTAGCCCCGTCGGCGCGATGGCGCCGACGAGCAGAGAGGAAAGGCTTAGCGACACCTCGGCCTTCGCGGCCTCAGCCGTCACCGCGCCGCCGGCGGCGCGCAAGCGCACATCCTTCAGCCGCAGCGTCGGGCGCGGCAGCAGGCGCAGCGTCGCTCTCGCCGGAGGGGCGACCGACCCCATCGCCGCCGCGAAATCGCGTTGGACCCGGTCGGGTTTGATCGGCCAGCTCACCAGTCCCAGGGAAAGCCCGAACGCGGCGCCGAGCGCGACACCCGTCGCTATTCCCCAATGACGCATGCACAAATCCTCGCCGTCCGGACGAATCGCATCCCGGCGGCGGGCCCTCTATAGCGCGTTTCCGCGGCGTGCGCTCAATCCTGAGCGGCGCCGCGCCAGACGAGCAGGCGAATCCTGTCGTCGCCGCTGGTCGCGCGCGCGGCGACGCGCTCGATCCGGCGCTGAGGCTTGCGCTCAGCGAGGACGGGCGTACCCTGCGAGGCTAGCCATTGGCGCAGCGTCGGATGGTTGCTGGCCACGCTGACGCGCTCCATCGCCTGAAGGTCGCCGCGCATTGCGGCGGGCAGGCTCGCCTTGGCGAGCGCGGCAAAATCGCCGGGGCGATGCCTTGCGCCCTCGGCGCCTCGGAACATGACGAATCCCGCCGGCGTCATGACGAGATCGCCGCGCCGCAGCGTCGCGTCGTCAAACGGCGCGTAGGCGACGGAGTCGCGATGGCAGGAACAGGTGTTGTCGGTGGTCGAACGGTAGCGCAAGGCCACGGGCAGGGCGGTGTAGCGCCGGCCGTCCTCCGTCACCGAATCCTCGATGCGATCGGAGTCGCTGCGATAATAGACCTCCGTCGGCGCGTCCGGGCACAGGCTGTTGCACGAGGCCGCCTGCGCTGTCGCATCTGAGGCGGCGGCCGGCAGCGGGAAGAAATAGCCGTCGCACAGCCGCACGCAAACCGCCTGGGGTTGAGAAAGCTTCGCGAGCTTCTCGTGCTTTTTGGCCCAGGTAATGCGGCCGTGGCGATGTCGGCGCGGCGCGCCTGCGGCGGGGTCGAGCGGGAGCAGCGTGAAGGCCGCCCGCTGGGGAGCGTAATGGCCGGAAAAGGCGCCAAGGAACGACCCACTCGCCGAAGCTCCGCCGGCCGCCAGAAC
>JAJYDD010000358.1 GCA_021777795.1 Pseudomonadota bacterium
GATCAGCTCGTCCGAGCCATTGCCGCACAGGATGCGCTGGGGATCGAGCCCGTGGCGCTCGCCGATGGCGTGACGCAAGGCGTGCGCGCCGCCGTCGGGATAGAGCGCGAGGTTCGCCGCCGCCTCGCAATAGGCCGCGACGGCTTTAGGCGAAGGGCCGATCGGCGATTCGTTGGACGAGAGCTTGTAAGTTTTGCCGGCGCCGGCGGGGGCGGGCTTGCCGGGCACGTAAGCCTCGATGGCGAGCACTTCGGGACGCGGGGCGGGGTGCGACATGGGAAACTCTGGCGCGCAAGAGAAGCCGGGCTTTTCGCGGAAGCGCGCGGGAAAGACAAGAACCCGCCAACCTGATTTTGAATAGGCGCCGCCGGGTTCGGCGATAAGATCGACGTCAGATGATCGGAAGCGAGCGCGCCCAGGCCGTTCGGCAGAACACCGCGACGGGTTGAAGAGATTTTCTGGGACGGCGCTGCGGACCGTGGTAGAATTTGCCTATGATCCACATCTCCCAAGAAACTGAGGCGCTTATTCGGGACAAGTCCGCCCGTACGGGTCGGACCCCGGACCAGATTTTGCGCGAAGCCTTGTCGCGCGCGGCAGACGTGGCGCCTTGGCGCGCCTCCAGCCTGCGACCGTCGGCCGGCCTCTCCAGGGACGACCTGATCGCAGGGATGGAGGCTATCGCCGTGCGAAGCGCCGCGCGTCCCGTGGTCGATCCGAGATCCATCGACGAAATCATCGGCTACGATGATTTTGGCCTACCAAGATGATCGTTATCGACACATCCGCGCTCATCGCCATTCTCAATCACGAACCGGAACGCACCGCCTTCTACGACGCCATCGCAGCGGCCGATCGCCGGCTGGTCAGCGCGGTGACCTATCAGGAAGCGGGACAAGTCCTGATTTCCAGACGCGGCGTCAATGCCTTGTACGATCTTGAGGATTTTCTCGCGCTCATCAAAGCCGAGATAATCCCTCATGACCTGAATTTGGCGGCCATGTCGCTTGAGGCGTTCCGGCGCTATGGCAAGGGCATCGATGCCAGGGCCAGATTGAATTATTGCGATTGCGCTGTTTACGCGCTCGCCAAGGCAATGAATGCACCTCTATTGTTCAAGGGAGACGACTTCACTGAGACGGACCTGCGAGCGGCGGTCTGAGGGTCGGGAGGCGAGAGGACCGCTAACCAAAATTAGCAAAAGCCCGCCCTACCGCCCCATCTCAAACCTCGGCGCATGGCTCCCCACCTCGCGCGCCCGCACATCCCGCGCGCCCGCCTTTCGCAGCGCCGAAGTCAACCCATCCGCCGCCGCCTCGCCCGGCCGCGCGGCCAGCACGGAAAAGCCGTGGCCATAGGCGGCGTCGCCGATCACCTCGCCGCCGGCCGCCCTGAGCGCGGTGGCGAAATCGGCGCTCCATCGGTCGAGCCACAGGGCCTCCAGCACCACCTGGCGCGCCCCGCCGTCGCTGAGCGGCCGGGCGATGACATAGACGGGCAGGCCAGCGGGATGGTCGGGCCGCTCGACGAACGGCAGCCGGGCGATCACCTTCGGCGCTTCGGGCTCGGCGAGCCGCATCCACCAGGCGCCGGCCGCAGCGCCCCCGTCGAGCGCGAACATGCCGAGATCGCCGGCGCTCTGCGCCACCGAATCGATAACCCCAGCAGCTCCGAAATGCGGCGTCACCGGCACGGTGAAGCCGAAGTGAAAACGCTCCGAGTCGCGGATCGCCGACTCCCCGCGCGACACGTCGATATGCACGGCATAGGGCGATTGCACATAAGTGAAGGTCGAGATGATGATGCGCCAGATGCCCTCAACGGTGTCGACCGGCAGCCGCCCCTGATGCCGCTCGACGATCGCGCGCAGCATGGACGCTTCCCGCGCGGGCCGGAACGCCGAGCCGCCGCCCTGGCCCTTCTTGATCTCGATCAGCCGCTCGATGACGCCCGACCGCTCGATCAGCAGCCGGTGCATCTCGGCGTCGATACGGTCGATCTCGCGCCGGATGTCGTCGAGCGTCGCGAGCGGGCTCGTAGATCCCGCGGGTTCGCTCACGTGTTCATCGACTCGAAGAAGTTGGCGTTGGTCTTGTTGTCGCGCAGCTTGCCGAGCAGGAACTCGATGGCGTCGACGGTGCCCATCGGGTTGAGGATGCGGCGCAGCACGTACATCTTCTTGAGGATGTCGGGCGGGACCAGCAATTCCTCCTTGCGGGTGCCGGAGCGGGTGATGTCCATCGACGGGAAGGTGCGCTTGTCGCTGACCTTGCGGTCGAGGATGATTTCCGAGTTGCCGGTGCCCTTGAACTCCTCGAAGATCACTTCGTCCATGCGCGAGCCGGTGTCGATGAGCGCGGTGGCGATGATCGTCAGTGAGCCGCCCTCCTCGATATTGCGCGCCGCGCCGAAGAAGCGCTTGGGCCGCTGAAGCGCGTTGGCGTCGACGCCGCCGGTCAAAACCTTGCCCGACGAGGGGACTACGGTGTTGTAGGCGCGCCCGAGACGGGTGATCGAGTCCAGCAGGATAACCACATCGCGGCCATGCTCGACGAGGCGCTTGGCCTTCTCGATCACCATTTCGGCGACCTGGACGTGGCGCGCGGCCGGCTCGTCGAAGGTCGAGGAGACGACCTCGCCCTTCACCGAGCGCTGCATGTCGGTGACTTCCTCCGGCCGCTCGTCGATCAGCAGCACGATGAGATAGCACTCGGGATGATTGGCGGTGACGCTCTGCGCGATGTTCTGCAACAGCACGGTCTTGCCGGTGCGCGGCGGCGCGACGATCAACGCGCGCTGGCCCATGCCGATCGGCGCGACGATGTCGATGACGCGGCTCGACATATCCTTGCGGGTGGGATCCTCGACTTCGAGCTTGAGCCGCCGATTCGGGTAGAGCGGCGTCAGATTGTCGAAGGGCACTTTGTGCCGGGTCTTCTCGGGATCCTGGAAATTGATGGCGTTGCACTTCAGCAGCGCGAAATAACGCTCGCCCTCCTTGGGGCTGCGAATCACCCCCTCGACGGTGTCGCCGGTGCGCAGCGCCAGGCGGCGGATCTGGCTCGGGCTGACATAGATGTCGTCGGGGCCGGGCAGATAATTGGCGTCGGCCGAACGCAGGAAGGCGAATCCGTCCTGCAAAATCTCGACGACGCCCTCGCCGATGATCTCCACATCGCGGCTCGCAAGCTGCTTGAGGATGGCGAACATCAACTCCTGCTTGCGCATGATGGAGGCGTTCTCGACCTCCTGCTCCTCGGCGAAAACGAGCAGTTCGGTGGGCGATTTCTTTTTGAGGTCTTTGAGTTTGACTTCCCGCATGGGGTTCTCTGTAGAGACGGCGAGGCTCATTTCATCTCGCTTGAGGAAAGGCGCGCAGAGCCCCGACGACAAAGTTCAAGAACGACAAAGTTCAAGGGATGCGGCGCTAGGCGCGCGGGATTCGCGACGCCTTGGGAGGTGGGAGCCTCCCCATAGTCAGGGTCGCGCACTTTGGCAAGAGCGACGAACAGGCGCGAGAAAATCGGCCGCCGCGCCTGTGACAAGCGGCAGGGGGCGCCTTATGCAGCGCATCGGCGCTCATAACGGGGGCCAGGGCGAGCCAGGACAGGGCGCGATGTCGCAAGCCGAAGCTTCCGTGGTCAGCATGGCCCCGGCGATCCGTTACCCGCACGAGTTCGCCAACATTCTGCGCTTGTCGACGGCGCAGGCGCTCGCCGGCGCCAATACCGCGGTCGCCTATGCGACCGGCGCCGTCGTCGGCCACACGCTGGCGCCGAGCCCGGCGCTGTCGACGTTGCCGATCTCGGTTCTGGTCATCGGCATGGCGGCCTGCACCCTGCCCGCCGGCGCGATTTCCCGAAACTACGGACGCCGCGTCACGTTTATGGCGGGCGCGGCGAGCGGCGTGCTGGCCGGCCTTGTGGCGACGCTGGGAATCGTGCTCGGGTCGTTCTGGCTGTTCTGCGTCGGCATGATCTTCAGCGGCGCCTATGCCGCCGTCGGCTTCTCCTATCGCTTCGCCGCCGCCGATTGCGTCCCGCCGCCGCGCCATTCGCGCGCCATGTCGGCGGTCCTGGCGGGCGGCGTCTTTGCGGGGGTCATCGGCCCGCAACTCGTCACTTACACGATGACGCTTTGGTCGCCCTATCTGTTCGCCGCCAGCTATCTGGCCCAGGCGGCGGTCGCGGCGATCTCGGCGCTGGTTCTGGCCGGCGTCCGGTTGCCCAAGCCGACGGCGCTGGAGCGCGCCGGCGGCCGTCCGCTCGCCGAAATCGCCCGCCAACCCCGCTTCGTCGTGGCGGTGATCTGCGGCGTCGTCTCCTATGTGCTGATGAATTTCATCATGACGGCCGCGCCGTTGGCGATGCGGCTGTGCGGCCTGCCGCAGCAGGCGGCCAATCTCGGCCTGCAATGGCACGTCATCGCCATGTATGCGCCGAGCTTCTTCACAGGGCGCCTGATGGCGCGCTTCGGCGCGCAGCGCATGGTGGGCGTCGGCCTGGCGTTGATCGCCGCCAGCGCCATCGTCGGACTCTCGGGCGTGGACGCCATGCATTTCTGGCTGAGCCTCATCCTGCTCGGCATAGGCTGGAACCTTGGCTTTCTCGGCGCCTCCGCGCTGGTTTTGGAATGCCACCGGCCCGAGGAGCGCACGCGCGTGCAATCGTTCAACGATTTCCTCGTGTTCGGTTCGATGACGTTCGGCTCCTTCGCGTCGGGCGGACTGT
>JAJYDD010000359.1 GCA_021777795.1 Pseudomonadota bacterium
GACGTCGCCGGCCTCGCCGAAGCGATGACCCGTTTGGCCGCAGATGCGGATTTGCGCCGCGCGATGGGGGAAGCCGGGCGGCGGCGGTACGAGGAGCGGTTTCGCGACGAAATCGCGGCGCGGGCGTTGTTGGAGGGGATAACGCGGTTGGGGCGCGCCGCCCTCACCGCGCCTCCCCCCTGATGACCCGCGCCTGCCCCACGCTCAGCGCCACCTTGCCATCGAACCCGTCCGCCCGCGCCGCCTGCGCCTCCTCGCGCAAGTCCCGCTCATCGCCCGTAAACGCCGCGTCGAACGCCAGCACGCCGGCCGCCTTGGCCGCCAGCAGCGTCATGTCGCGCGCCAGCCGGAACGGGCCGCCGCGCGTGCTCGTGGCCCCGAGCGCCGCATCCAGGGGCGACGCGCTCCACACCAGACCCGCCAGCCGCGCCGAGGCGCCGCGATAGCTGGCGAGTCCGAAAATCGCCTGCGGGCTCTCGGTGGCGAAGGCCAGCACGCGCAGGGCGCCCTCCTCCAAGCCGAGCGCGGCTTCCTCGACCGCCAGCCGCGCGCCGAGGCGTTGCACATCGGCGCCACACGTCGTCGCCAGCGCGACGCCATGCGGACGCCGCGCCGCCGCCGCCTTCAGCGCCTCGAAAAATCTGGGATCGTCGAGCGGCGGCAGGCGCAGATAGAGCGTGGGGCCGTCGACGCTGGCGTCCGCCGCATCCGCCACCAGCGCATCGGCGCCGCTGGTCAGTTCCTCGGCGAAAGCCGCGCGGCCGGGCGGGACGATCAGCAGCGCGCGCATCAGGCCATGAGGGTGCGCTTGCGCATGAACGCCGTGCGCCGACATTCCGCCACTAGCGTCCCGTCCTGCTTGAAGGCGCGGTGCAGGAACTCGACGAGCCCCGCGTCCGGCCGCGATTTCGATTCGCGGGCGCTCAAAACCTCCGTTGTCGAATGGACGGTGTCGCCCTCGAACAAAGGGTTGGGGAAGCGCACGTCGGTCATGCCGAGATTGGCGATGGTCGTGCCGACGGTGAGGTCATTCACCGACATGCCGATCATCAGCCCGAGCGTGAACAGCGAGTTCAGCAGCGGCCGGCCCCATTCGGTCTCCTGCGCGCAGAACTCTGCGTCGATGTGCAGCGGTTGCGGATTGAGCGTCATGTTGGAGAACAACATGTTGTCCATCTGCGTCACGGTGCGGCGCAGCTTGTGAGCGAAGTGCGCGCCGGGCGCGAAGTCCTCGAAATAATAGCCGCCGCGCGAATGCGGCGTGCGTCCCTCGATCATTTTTAACTCCCTTACGCCACGTCTTAAGCCGTCGTTTACCGTAACGGCGGGAAAAGGGGATAGCCTTTCGGTTTCGGGGAAAACCCATTGAACGCCCTCGCCGCCGCCGATTCCTTCACTATCGCCGCCGATGATTCCGGCCTGATGCGCCGTTTTCTGGCCTGGGCGGCTCGCGCCTATCCTCATGAGCGCGCCGCCGCCGTCAACGCCCTGGCGCGGGCCTATCTCCATTCCCCCTTACCGACGTCGGCGCGCGCCGACGCCGAGGTCGCGCTGACCCGCATGCTCGACGATCCCGAGGTCATGGTGCGCCGAGCGCTGGCGGAAGCCTTCGCCGGCGCCCACGACGCCCCGCGCCAAATCGTGCTGGCGCTCGCCGCCGACGTATCGGAAGTCGCGCGCGTTGTGCTGGCGCAATCGCCGCTGCTCGGCGTTGTCGATCTCGTCGATTGCGCGGGCTATGGCGACGCCATCGCGCAGCGCGCGATCGCGCTTCGCGCCCGTGTCCCGGCGCCCGTCGCGGCGGCTTTGGCGGAAGTCGGCGAGCGCGGCGCTGCGCTGGCGCTGATCGGCAATCTCGGCGCCGAGCTTGGCAAGCCGGCGCTGTGGCGGCTGTTCGAGCGCTTCCAGAACGACGCGGAGGTTCGTGAACGGCTCATCGAGCGGCCCGGCCTGCCGCCCTCGCTGCGCGCGGCAATCGCGGCGGCGACGACCGCCGACATCTCCGGCTTCGTGGCCGGGGCGGGTTGGATGGAGCCTCGCCGCGCCGAGCGGCTCGCCCGCGACGGGCGCGAACAGGCCTTCGTCGCCATCGCCGCCGAATGCGACGGCGCGGATCTCGCCGAACTGGTTTCCTGGCTTCGCGGCGCGGGGCATCTCACCGTCGCGCTGCTGCTGCGCGGTCTGGCCGGCGGCGACGCGGCGCTGTTCGCCCAATGCCTCGCCGATATGGCCGACATGCCAGCCGCGCGGGCGGCGGCGCTGACGCGCGAGCCGCGCGGCCAGGGCTTTGCGGCGCTTTACGCCCGCGCCCGCTTGCCCGCCCCTCTGTTCCCCGCCTTCCGCATCGCGACCGAATGCGCGCGCGGCGCCAAGGCCGGCGCGGCGATAGATTATGCGCTGACCCTACGGATGTTGCACGCCATCGAGGCGCTCGCCGATCCCGCGCTCGCGCCGGTCACGGCGATGCTATGGCGCCTGGCTGGCGAAGGCGCCCGTGACGACGCCCGCGAATTCGCCTCCCAGGCGCTCGTCTCCGAACCGCAAGCCGCGCCGCTGGAGACCTCGGCGCAGGCCCCGGCGGTGCTGGTGCTCAATGTCGAGCCCGGCAACGAGAATTTCGCCCCGCCCGTCGAGCTTGACCTCGCCGAGCCCGTCGCCGCTTGAGCCCGTCGCCGCCTGATCCTGGCGGCGCGCCGGCCGGGCGCTTATGTATCGCGCGACGGGAGCGCGATCATGACGATTATGCCGCCGCGAATGTCGCGCGACGAACTCGCCGACCTCGCCGAAGCCATGCGCACGCTGGAAGGCGAAACCTTCGCCATGCGCCTCATGCGACTGTTCGGCGGCCAAGTTCGGTTCTTGGGACGCGCGCTGCCGGATTACGCGCGCAAGGCGATCGCGGTCGCCACCGACGCGGCGCTGAAAACCGCGCTGCGGTTCGCGCTGCGCTCGCTGAAGCTCGGCGCCGGGGCGAAGCCGCGCAACCGCCTGCATCAGGCGGCGGCGGCCGCCACCGGTGCGCTTGGCGGCGCCTTCGGCATCGCGGCGACCGCTGTGGAACTGCCGGTCTCCACCACCATCTTGCTGCGCTCGATCGCCGAGATCGCGCGCGAGAACGGCGAGGACCTCGCCAATCCCGAAGCGGGCTTCGCCTGCCTCAACGTGCTGGCTTTGGGCGGTGAGCCCGACGCCGCGGGCATGGGCCGCAGCCGCTATTACGAGACTCGCGCGCAGCTTGCGCAGGGGCTCGCCGACGTCAATTTCATGCTGGTCAAACAGGGATTGGCCGCCGAGCTGTCGCCGATGCTGATGCCCTATCTGTCGCGGCTCGGGGCGCGCTTCGGCGTCGCCGTCACCGAGAAACTGGCGGCCCAGGCCGTGCCGGTGATCGGCGCGGTCGGCGGGGCGGCGGTCAACGCCGCCTTCGCCCAGCATTTCCAGGCGATGGCGCGCGGCCATTTCGCCGTGCGGCGGCTGGAGCGCCAGCACGGCGCGGAAATGGTGCGGTTCGAATATGAGCGGCTGCTCGGGGAGCAGAAGCGCGCGACGGGGACGGTGTAGACGCGGAAACCTGCGCGAAGGGCCGCTCGGTCGCGGGTCGGATTGGCCTTCGCTGTGTCGACCCAGGCGCCGCCGATATAGAACCGCAAATTCCCGTTCACGAACGCCTTCTCCTTGACGCGCGCGGCCCCTTGATCGAAAAGCCCCGCCCACTGGCGCTTTTGCGCTCATCCATCAATCGGCCGCGCCGCGGCCAGGGGGCAGAACCCATGCGCGTTTATTACGATTCCGACGCCGATCTCAATCTCATCAAGGGCAAGAAGGTCGCTGTCGTCGGCTACGGCAGCCAGGGCCACGCGCATGTGCTCAACCTGCGCGACAGCGGCGTGAAGGATGTCGCGGTGGCGCTGCGCGAGGGCTCGGCCTCCGCTCAGAAGGCCGAGGGCGAGGGCCTCAAGGTGATGAGCGTGGCGGAGGCCGCCAAATGGGCCGACGTCGTGATGATGCTGACGCCCGACGAATTGCAGGCCGACATCTACAACAAGGATCTCGCGCCCAACATGAAGAACGGCGCGGCGCTCTTGTTCGCGCATGGCCTGAACGTCCATTTCAATCTCATCGAGCCGCGCAAGGATCTGGACGTGTTGATGGTGGCGCCGAAGGGCCCCGGCCACACCGTGCGCTCCGAGTACAAGCGCGGCGGCGGCGTGCCCTGCCTCATCGCCATCCACCAGGATGCGAGCGGCAACGCGCATGACCTCGGTCTGTCTTATGCGTCCGCCATCGGCGGCGGCCGCGCCGGCGTCATCGAGACGACGTTCCGCGAGGAATGCGAGACCGATCTGTTCGGCGAGCAGGTCGTGCTGTGCGGCGGCTTGGTTGAACTCATCCGCGCCGGCTTCGAGACGCTGACGGAAGCCGGCTACGCGCCGGAGATGGCCTATTTCGAGTGTCTGCACGAGGTGAAGCTGATCGTCGACCTCATCTATGAGGGCGGCATCGCCAACATGAACTACTCGATCTCCAACACCGCCGAATATGGCGAATACGTCACCGGCCCGCGCATCATCACGCCCGAAACCAAGGCGGAGATGAAGCGCGTTCTCGACGACATCCAGTCTGGCAAGTTCACCCGCGACTGGATGCTGGAGAACAAGGTCAACCAGACCTCGTTCAAGGCCACGCGCGCCCGCGTCAACGCCCATCCGATCGAGGAAGTGGGCGCCA
>JAJYDD010000360.1 GCA_021777795.1 Pseudomonadota bacterium
AGGAATTCCGCGCCAGCGGCGCGGCGATGGCCTGCCTGTGCGGGACGGATGAGGCTTACGCCGAACATGCCGAGGCCTACGCCGCCGCGCTGAAGGCGGCCGGCGCGCGGGCCGTCTATCTCGCCGGCCGGCCGGGGGAGCGCGATGCCGTCTGGCGCGCCGCCGGGGTGGATGGGTTTATCTACGCCGGCATGGATATGGTCGCGGCGCTGGAGGAGGTTCTACGGCGGGCGGGGGGCTAGGCAGGATTTCCAAAAAGTGGCCACCGGTTTTTGGGCAAAAATCCTGCAAAAACAAAAGCCTCTAAGCAGGCTTTCGTTGGCCTTCCAACAAAAGTCTGCTTAGGCGGCGACCAAATCGCCTTATGTCGTAAGACGTGGTATGGCTGTCGGATATGGCGATGCGAGAGCTTATAGTCTCCTCCAACGGGCGGATCGCGTTGCCTGCCGACCTCCGGCGCCGGCTGGGCATGGGCGCGGGCGCTAAGCTTGAAATTATCGAAGGGGTGGACGGAGTGACGCTTCGCGTCGTCCACGCGGTCGAGCCGGCCGATTTATCCCAGCTTGCCGGGATGGCGAAGGCGCCGTCGCGCGGACGGCCTCGCAGCCTCGATGATTTTGACCCGGCCTCGCAACTGGCGGGCAAGAGCCGTTCGTGATTGCGCTTGACACGAATGTTCTCGCGCGTTTGTTCGTCGACGACCCCGACGACGCGGAGGCAAATCGGCAACGAGTGTCAGCGGTGGCGGCTCTGAGCGAACAGGCTTTCGTGCCGATCACCGTGCTGCTCGAATTCGAATGGGTGCTGCGCGGCTTTTATGAATTGCCGCGCGATGAGATTTTGCGGATTTTTCGCGCGCTCGTCGGTCTCGTACATATTCATATCGAGGATCGCGCGATCGCGCTGGCGGCGCTCGATGGTTATAGCGAAGGCCTCGATTTCGCCGACGCGTTACATGTGGCGCGCAGTTCCCGGGCGACTGCCTTTCGGACGTTCGACAAGCGATTGGCGAAAGCAGCCAAGCGATTAAAACAGGCTACGCGCGTGGAACTGATGGAGTGACGGGAGCAGGACTGGCCTCGGTGTCCAGGGAAAGCCCGCCCCCGCTCCTTGCGCGCTGGACTTTCGCCTGCCCCCTCGCCATAGTCCGCCGCGCGAAAAGGCGCGGGACGAGTCCTCATGTCTATCAAGCTGTATTTCCTGCGAATGTTCACTTGGTGGAACGGCGCGACCCTCAACACGCTGCGCTACACCCGCGTTCACGGCGAAGTGGTCGGCCAGGACGAATTCGGCAACACCTATTATCGCAGCCGAGGCGGCGCGATAGATCCCGCGCTCGGCTTCGAGCGCCGCTGGGTGATCTATAATGGCGTTTCCGAGGCCTCGATGACGCCGCCGGGCTGGAACGGCTGGCTGCATCACACGGTCGACGTGCCGCCGAGCAAGGAAGATTACCAGATGCGCGCGTGGGAACTGCCGCATCGCGGCACGCCGCCGGGCACGCCGGCGGCGATCCGTCCCAAGGGCTCGACGCTGCGGCGCGGCCGCCGTCAGGCGACCGGCGGCGATTACGAAGCCTGGACGCCGAGCTGAGCCCGGCCATCTTTTCGCCGGGCTTGACCGGCATCGCCGGCGCCACGGTCGGGCAGGCGACGAAGCGGATTTCCATGATATTGACGAGAATGCTCGCCGCCCTTCTAGGCGGCGCCGCGCTGAGCGCCCTGGCGATCGCGCCCGCTATGGCCGATAAATACAAGCGTCCGATCGCGGTTTTCGCCGGTCTCGATAAGATCACTGGCCGGATCATCTCCTTCGAGGTCGGGATCGACGAGACCGTGCAATTCGGCTCGCTCCAGATCACGCCGCGCGTCTGCTACAACCGCCCGCCGACCGAGGCGCCGCGCACCGACGCTTTCGCCGAGGTCGATGAAGTCGAGGCCGACAAGTCGCTGAAGCGCGTTTTCACCGGCTGGATGTTCGCCGACAGCCCCGGCCTGCACGGCATCGAACATCCCGTCTATGACATTTGGCTCACCGCCTGCAAAGGCGACGGCCCGCTCATCAAGGAGGCGCCGGAGGTGGTCGAGGCGCCGCCGGACGATGCCGACGCGCCCGCCTCGGCCGACGCGCCCGCCGCGCCCGCCGCCGGGGCGAGCCCGACGCCGAAGCCGGCCAAGACGCGCCGCCCGCGACCGAAGCCGACCTCGGCGGGGTTGGAGCCGCCGTCCGACATCGGCCGCACGCCGTCGCAGCAATTCTATCCCGACAGCGCCGCGCCCGGCGCGCCGATGCACATAGGGCGCTGAGGTCCGCCATGAGCTTTACGGTCTCGCTGCTCGACGATCGCGTGCTGTTCAACGGCCGCTTTCCGCTGACGCGCACCCGCGTCGCCCTGCACGACGCCGAGGGGCGCACGTTCGAGATCGACCACGAGGTCTATCGCCACGGCTTCGCCGCCGCCGTGCTGCTCTACGATCCCGACCGCAAGGTCGTGCTGCTGGTGCGCCAGTTCCGCATGGCGCCCTGGCTCGCCGACGGCACGACGGAGATGCTGGAGGTCTGCGCCGGCATGCTCGACGGCGACGCGCCGGAAGCGGGCGCACGGCGCGAGGCGCTGGAGGAGACCGGCGTCGAGGCGCGGGAATTGGTCCACGCCTTCGACGCCTTCATGAGCCCCGGCGGCATAACCGAGCGCATCTCTTGCTTCACGGCGGCTTATTCCCCCGCCGATCGCAAGCACGAGGGCGGCGGCGTCGACGACGACGAGCATATCGAGGTGGTCGAGATGCCGTTCGAGGAGGCCATGCGGCTCATCGCGCTCGGCGGCATCCGCGACGCCAAGACCATCGCGCTCATCTATCACGCGCGCGCCACGGGGCTGATATGAGCGACGCCGACGCCGCGTTCCTGGAGGCCGGCCGCAAGCTTTTCGCCGGCGAGGCCGATTTCTTCTTCGCCGCCGCGAAGGCCGATGGGTTGCCGCCGACCGGCGCGCCGGAGATCGCCTTCGCCGGGCGCTCCAATGTCGGCAAGTCCTCGCTCATCAACGCGCTGACTGGCCGCAACGCGCTGGCCCGCGCCTCCAACACGCCGGGCCGCACGCGCGAGCTGATCTTTTTCGATCTCGCCAAGCGGCTGTGGCTGGTGGACATGCCCGGCTACGGTTACGCCTCGGTCTCCAAGGAAATGTCGGCGGGCTGGGTCAATCTGGTGCGCGACTATTTGCGCGGCCGGCCGACGCTGCTGCGCGCCTTCGTGATGGTGGACGGCCGCCACGGCCTGAAGGCCTCGGACGAGGAGACCTTCGCCTCGCTCGACGCCACCGCCGTATCCTACGCCGTGGTGCTGACCAAGCGCGACGAGGTGAAGGAAGGCGCGCAAGCCGAGCGTCTGGAGGCGACGGCGGCGGCGCTGCGCCGCCATCCGGCAGCCTATCCGGAAGTGTTCTTCACCTCGGCGCGCACCGGCGAGGGCGTGCCGGAACTGCGCGCCCATGTGGCGCGGCTGCTGAGCGAGCGCGGCGGCGGGTAGCGGGCTGGGCGCCATTTTCCGCGCCGCCGGCTTATGGCCGCGATGCGCTCCCGTCGCCTTCATCCTCGCGCATTGACAAAAGTGTACCCTAGGCTACATTCTACAGCGCAGCCTCCAGACGCGCGGTGGAATAGTGCCCAACGCCTTGGCGACAAACCTCTCGGATCGCACGGCGCTCGCCATCGGCGAAGCGTTGCGCGGCAGGCCGGCTGGACGGCTCGCCACCGCGTTGCTGTTCGCGGGGCCGGCGGTGGTCGCTTCCATCGCCTATATGGACCCTGGCAATTTCGCCACCAACGTCCAGGCCGGCGCGGCTTACGGCTATTCGCTCTTGTGGGTGGTGGTGATCGCCAATGGCGTGGCGATGCTGTTCCAGGCGCTTTCGGCCAAGCTCGGCCTCGTCACCGGGCGCAATCTGGCCGAACATTGCCGCGACCAATTCTCCACGCCCGTGGTGCTCGCCATGTGGGCGGTGAGCGAACTGGCGGCTATGGCGACGGATCTGGCCGAATTCATCGGCGGCGCCATCGGCTTTTCGCTGCTGTTCCATGTGCCGCTGATGGCCGGCATGGTGGTCGTCGCCGCGCTCACTTATGCGATCCTGATGCTGGATCGCGGCGGTTTCCGGCCGATGGAACTGGCTATAGGCGCGCTCGTGGCGGTCATCGGCCTGTGCTATCTCGCCGAAATGTTCATCGCGCCGGTCGATTGGCGCGCGGCGGCCTGGGGCACGGTGACGCCGCATCTGGGCGACGCGCAGGCGCTCACCCTTGCGGTTGGGATCATCGGCGCGACGGTGATGCCGCACGCCATCTACCTGCACTCGGCGCTGGCCCAGGCGCGGCCGCGCCCGCGCGACGACCGCGAGCGCGCGATGCTGCTGCGCTTCTCCAATCGCGAGGTGCTGGTCGCGCTCGCCGGCGCCGGCCTCGTCAATATGGCGATGGTGGCGATGTCGGCCGCCGCTTTCCACGCCGGCCATAGGGACGTCGCCGAGATCGAGACCGCCTATCACACGCTGACGCCGCTGCTTGGCGCGGGCGCGGCGACGCTGTTTCTGGTGTCGCTGCTCGCCTCCGGCGTCTCAAGCTCGGTGGTGGGGACGCTGGCGGGGCAATCGATCATGCAGGGCTTCACCCACCTGTCGATCCCGATCTGGCTACGACGGCTCGTTACCGTCGTTCCCGCCTTCG
>JAJYDD010000361.1 GCA_021777795.1 Pseudomonadota bacterium
CTTGAGGCCGCGACGGCGGGGGCCTGCGCGACTTACGCCGGCCGCGTCGGCCTGTTCAGCGTCAACCGTCTGGCCGGCCACGTCATCAAGACCGCGCAGGATTTGGCGATGGCCGAAGCGCTCTATCCCATCGCCCATGCGGAAGGCGCGGGCGCATGAGCGGCCTGTTCGTCCTCGGCGCCGAGCGATCCGGCGTTTCGCTCCTGGCGCGGGCGCTGGCGCAGGAAGAGGGGATGGCGCTCTGCGAGAACGCCGCGCGCGTCGCCGCCGGCAAGCGCGTCATCGCCTGCCTGCCCGACAAGACGCCGCATTGCCCGCATCTGGCGGCCATGCCGGCCTATCTGGAGGATCATCCGGAGGCGCGCGCCGTCGTCGTCTGGCGGCAGGCGGTCGATTTCGTCAACAGCCGGCTGCGGGCGCGGCCGGATCGGCATTTCGTCGAACATTGCCTTTTGTGGGCGAGAGCGCAGAGCGAGGCGCAACGGCTGAAGAGCCGGTTCGGCGCCCGGGTCGATGTCGTCGAATTCCGTGAAATGGTCGATCTCTCGTCTGCGCAAGCCCGTCGGCGCCTTCTCGTCCCCGGCTTCAGGCTCACCGGCGAGGCGATGGCGAAATTCCTGAAGGCGTCGGCGGGCGGCGCGCTGACGCGGCGCCGTCCCGTCGTCGACGCCGCTCGCACGGCCTGGTCGATGGGCGAAGTCGAGGCGCTGGCGCGCATCTGCGGCCCTGCGATGCGCGGACGCGGCGAGAAGGTCGATTTGGCGGCCGCCGCGCGCCGTCGCGTCCTCGATCTCGGCCTCATGTTTTATGAAAGCGCCTATCAGATCGGCCGCATCGAGATGGCGCCGTCGGACATCGCCGGCGCGCCCTGGACGATCGCCATTGGCGGCGCAGCGGGCGCGCCCGCGCAACTGCGCCTGACGGCGGTTGGGGCGGGCGGTCGGCGCCGGCTGCGCCTGTTGACGCGCGCGCGCGGCGCGCCGGCGTCGGGTCTGCGCTGGGAGGCGCTGGAAGCCTCGACCCGCCGGCCGCTGTTCGCCGCGCCCTGCGAAGCGGGCCGCGAGATCGACGCCGTGCTGCCCGCGCATGACGGCTGGATCGAGATCGCGCTTGTCTGTCCGAGGCTCGAAACCGGCCAGGGTTTCCAGATGGATCTCGTCGAGGCGAGGCTTTCCCATGAATGACCTCTCAAACATTAGCCTGGCTTCCAGCGCGAGCGCGGCGAGCGGGCTCGACAGGATCGGCGCCGTGGACGCGATGCGCAAGCGTCTGCTCTCGCGCGTCGATCTCGCCGACGCCGATTACGCGAGCGTGGTCGAAAACAAGCTTGAGCTGGAGGCGCTGGACGCGTTCGGCGCGCAGTTGCAAGGCGCCTCGGAGCTGGAAAGCGTTTCCTGGCTGATCCGGCGCGTGGCGCAGCTCGAAGCCCGGGTCAACGCGCTGACGCTGACCCTGGGCCGTTGGGAGACGAACCGCGAGCCACCGCCAACCGAGCCGGAGCGCCATGTCGTCGAGATGGACGAGAACGTCGTCCAGGAGGGCTTCCACTATGTCGAGCGCATGCAGGGCGACGTGTGCTTCCGCTGGATCGGCCCGGCGCCGAAGGCGCGCGTCTATCTGCCGAAGATCAGGCTGCCCTTGGAGCTGACGCTGGTGGCGCCGGCGGCCTACAGAGGGGTTCAATTCGAAGCTGCGCGCGTGGCGTTCAACGACGGCGCCTGGACGCCGGTGATTGTCGAGCGCGCCGAGGGTTCGGCCGCCTTGCGCTGCCGTCCGGAATCGGGTCCGAGCCGCGACGGTCTCCTGCATTTCGTCGATATCGATTGCGGCGCGACCTTCCGTCCGGCCGACGAGGGCGCGTCCGATGTGCGCAAGATCGGCTTGGCGTTGTCGCGCATCGAAATGGTCAGTCTTTGACAGACGCCGCGCCATGAGCGTTCGACCGCGCATCGTCTATATCACGCCGAATGCGGTGCTGAATCCCAACCGGGGCGGGCGGATCAGGGCGCATCATCTCTGGCGCGCGATGAGCGCTTACGCCGATGTGGTCCCGATCGTCGTGGGAGATACGGACAGCCCTTCGACGCGCAGCCGCATGCGTATCGCGGGCGCCCGTCTGTTCCCGCGCCGACGCTACCGCCCCGGCCCTGACGCGCCGCCGGGCCTCTTCGAGGTTCTGGGTCAAGCCGATCCGCCGGCGGAATGGCTCGACCAACTGGGCGAGCCCGACGCGCTGGCGCGCCATTGCCTGAATGCGGGCCGGGTGGAGCGGATCCTTCGCACGCTCGCGCATCTGCGACCGCAGCTTGTTGTTTTATGCGATACGAGCCTCGGCTTGCTCGCGCCCTACATCCGCGCCCTCGGCGCGCCCATCGTCGTCGCGCCGCACAATCACGACAGCGCCCTCTACGAAAGCATGGCGCAACGCACCGGCCATGTTTGGAGCCGCCTCGCCGCGCAAGCCTTTCACGCCGCCGAGGAGATTTTCGCGCCCTGCGTCGATCAGCTTTGGGTGTGCTCGCAGGAAGACGCGCATCGCTTTGGCCAGCGTTTGGTCGATCCCCAGAAGATCCGCGTCCTGCCCAATGTCTACGACGTCGGGGCGCCATCGCCGCTCGACCGCGAGAGCCGCGATCTCGTCTTCGTCGGACAGGCCCATTATTATCCCAACGAAGTCGCGATCCGGAACCTGTTTCAGATCAGCGCGGCGCTGGACGCGCGCGGCGTCGCGCACAGGCTGCGCATCGTCGGCCGCGTCGGCGACGATGTGAAGTCGGCGGCGCGCGCGTGTCCCTCGGTCGAGATGGTTGGATACGTCGCCTCCGTCGCGCCTTATGTAGAAGCCGCCGCTTTGGCGCCGATCGCCCTGACGATGGGCGGCGGCACGAGGGTCAAGATCCTCGAGGCTTTGTCGCTGGCGCGGCCGGTGCTTTCGACGCCCATCGGCATCGAGGGCATCGCCTGCGAGAACGGCGTCAACGCCGTCGTCGAGCCGGATCTCAAGGCGTTTCCCGACCGGATCGAGGAATTACTGGGCGACCGCGCGCGCGCTGAGCGCCTCGCGCTGGCCGGCTGGGAACTCGCCAGGCGCAATTACAGTCCCGAGGCGCTCGTCGGCTATGTCGGCGCCGCCTTGCGCGCGCTGGGGCTGACGAAGGCAAGGCCGAGCGCAGCCTCGCTTGGGCGCAATCTCGGCGCTTGCGTGGAATCGGAATCGGCCGTGTTCAACCCGATCACGCGGCTGCTGGTCTGGCGCGCGGTGCTGCGCGTCGCCGCTCCCGTCGAGGCGCTGTTGGGCGAACTGACCTGCGAATCGGCCCCAGACTTGGCGAACGCTTTCGTCGAAGTCCGGTCGGCGGGCATGGGCAGGGTGTGGCTCAATGGCGCCGCGATCCTGCGCGCCAGCGTGGCGCCGTCGGCTCTGAAGATGGGCCTGCGCGCCTGGGGCGTGCTTGTCTTTTCCTGGGCGCCGCCGCGTGAGATCGCCGCCGAGACGGCGGGCATGTTGGCCCTGGAGCCCTCGACGGACGGCGGCATGGAGCTGACGGCCTGGGGCCTCGCCAGCGCCGTCGCCTTTTCGCCGCCCGCGCCCGCCGCGCAAAGGCCGGGGCCAATCGCCGATGTCGCCATCGCCACAGGCCGTTTCGAGCGCGAGGTCGCCAAAGTCGAAGTCGCCACGGCGGCGGGGCCGGGCCCGTCCTTCGCCAACGCCGCCGCCTGGTTGGCGGCCGCTCCCACATCGCGACGATTGAGCGAATGGAAGGACAAGCACGTTGGCGAGGTCGCCTGGATCATCGGCAACGGCCCTTCGGTGGCCACCGCCGATCTCGACCGGCTCGCGGGCCGTCTCGTCCTCTGTTTCAACCGTTTCCATCTCGCGCACGAGGCCACCAAGCTGCGCGCGACCTACACGTTCAGCGGCGATGCGCAGATGATCGAGGATTTTGGCCAGCGCATCGTCGACGAAAGCGGCGGCGTCGTCTTTCTCGCCCATCCCAGCGCCCCCGATCTTGTCGGAGATTACGTCTGGCTGCGTCAGGCGCAGGTGTTTCCGCCGCTGTTCTCCAAGCGCCCGGATCGCGTCGTCTCGCCGGGCGGCTCGACGCCTTATGTCGCGATGCAGGTCGCCTATTACATGGGCGTGCGCAAGTTCTACTTCTACGGCGCCGATTTCACCTTTCGTTTCACCGGCGCGAAGCCGGGCGGCGATTCCTTCCGCCGCGCCACCGGCGAAGGCAACCATTTCATCGCCAATTACCGATCGGGCCGCCCCTGGTGCCCGCCGAGCCTGCTCGATATCGCCGCCTCCTTCCTCACCGCGCGCTTGGTCATGGAGGCGGAGGGCGGCTTCATTCGCAATGTGACGCGCGGCGGCGCGCTGGAAATCTTCCCCCGCGAAGATTTCGAATCCGCTCTGGCTGCGGGTTGAGGCCGATGCGGGTTGCGATCTTCGCCACCAACGATCCCGACAACGTCTCCGGCGGGCGCTATCACGCGCTCATGCTCGCCGCTGCGGTCGCCAGCCTCGGCTGGGAAGCCCATTTCATCACCGACCACAAGCCGTCGTTCTTCGACGACCTCGCGGGTCTTGCGGCCGGGGGCATGAAGTTGCATCTGAGCGCCGATTTCGTCGCCCACCTGCCGGGCGGGGACTTCGATTGGGCGTTCATCATTCCCACCGGCATATTCCTGCCGGAGTTTTACGAAG
>JAJYDD010000362.1 GCA_021777795.1 Pseudomonadota bacterium
GCATCGGCATCGGTTTCGATCCCGACGCCGGCCACATCGTGCTGCGAGAGCCGATGCTTCCCGACTTCATCAACGATCTCACTCTCACTCACGTTTCAGTGAAGGGCGGCTCCGCCGACATCGCGCTGCGCCGCTCGGGGCGGCGCGTGGTCGTCGATGTGCTGGCGCGACGCGGCGCCGTGAAAGTCGCGACTATCGACTGAGGGCGCTCAGGCCGCGTTCTCCTTCAACCAGCGCAATTCGCGATCGACCAGCGCGCTATAGGCGCCGCGCCGGCGCATCAGCCATTGCGGCGCGCCGTCCTCGACGAGCCTGCCGCCCTCGAATACGAGAATGCGATCGAAATCACGCAGCGTCGACAGCCGATGCGCGATGGCGATGACGGTGCGCCCCTGAATGAGGCGGTCGAGCGCCTTGCGCACCGCCTCTTCGGATTCGCCGTCGAGCGCCGAGGTCGCCTCATCGAGAATGACCAGCGGCGCGTCGCGCAGGAAAGCGCGCGCTATGGCGATGCGCTGTCGCTCGCCGCCGGAGAGCTTGACGCCTCGGTCGCCAACGACCGTGTCGAGGCCCTGCGGCAATGCGCAGATGAAAGATTCGCATTGCGCGGCGGTCGCCGCCTCCAAAACCTCCTCGTCCGTCGCATCCGGCCGCCCGTAGCGGATATTCTCCGTCAGCGTCCGGTTGAACAGCGCGGTGTCTTGCGGCACGATCGCAATCGCTTCGCGCAGGCTCTCCTCGGTGACATCGGCGACATTCTGGCCATCAATCAGGATGCGCCCGCTCTGCGCGAGGTAGAAGCGCTGCAACAGCGCGACAAGCGTAGATTTGCCGGCGCCGGATTCGCCGACGATGCCGACGCGCTGGCCCGCGGGGATGTCGAAGCTGAGTCCGTCAAACACCGGCGCGCCGCCGGGATAGCGGAACGAGACGCGCTCCAGGGTGACGCGGGCGCCGCTCAGCGCCAGCGGCGCGGCGTTCGGCTGATCGCTGAGCTCGTGGCCCGAAAGCAGCGTGTTGAGCGCCTCGCCGAGCCGCGCCATATATTGCGTGACATCGACCAGCGCCACGGCAAGATCGCGCGTGGCGCTGAGCAACGAAATGCCGAGCGTGCAGATGAGCACGACGTCGCCCGCGGTCGCAGCGCCGCGTCGCCACAGCGCCATCGCCCAGATGAGCAGCGTCACGGTCATCAACGCGACGGTCAAAGCATGGGCGAGACGCAACTTTTCGAGGTGGCGCAAGCTGCGCACCCGCGCGTCAAGCTCACGGGAAACCGTGGCGTCGAAGCGGCGCCGCTCGTAGCCTATGCGCCCAAAGGCGCGCGCAAGGCCCATATTGGCGACGACATCCACCATCTCGCCGTCGACCTGGGCGGCCCGGTCAGCGAAGATGCGATGCAGCGGCCGGCCGGCCGCCGCATATTTGTAAATAAACGCAACGACAACCGCAGCGACCACGACGAACATGCCCGCCATCTCGAAATTGACGCGGGCGATGAGCGCAATCGAGCCGAACGTCGCCACCAAGGGCGGCAGGACGCTCGACATCGTCATGGTTTCGATCTGGAACACGGCGTTCGATGTCGCAGTTATACGACTGGTCAACGTGCCGGGCAACCGCTCGGCGAAATAGGTCGGCGCATGTCCGGTGAGATGGCGGAACAACTCCGAACGCAGATCGCCGGTGACTTCGACGAAAGTTCGGCTCGCGATCCAACAGGCGCCGCGCCACATCATATTGTCTGCGGCGACAAGACAGGCGATCACAAGCACCGCGTCCCACCCGGTAATTCCTGCACCGGGACGGCGCGACAGCGCATCCACCAACAGCTTCACGCCGAATTGAACGCCAACCGACGCGCTGACCGCGCACAGCACGAAAACACCAATGGCGCCGTGCGCGAACGCGCGACGGCGGATGTATCGCCCGATGAAACGGATGGGGCGATCTCGGTAATGACAAAGTTGGCTGGTCAAAAGCGGCTCCCGAGCGAAAGCGACATGTCCGTGCTCGTCATTCCAAAAACGGACAAGGCGGCGAAAGTTCAGTCAAGTCCTCGTGACGAGGAGCTTTGGTCCCTCTTGGGATGGTTCCGCGTTGCACCCTAAGCAGATCCTGACGAACCTATCGGCTAATAGCGGAGAGTGGCGAAATGAAGATTGCTCAAGTGGCGCCCCTGACTGAAGCCGTGCCGCCGCGCCTTTATGGCGGCACGGAGCGTGTGGTCTCGTGGCTCACGGAAGAACTCGTGGCGCTCGGCCATGAGGTGACGCTGTTCGCCAGCGGCGATTCCGTCACCACCGCCACGCTCGCGCCGTTCTGGCCACGCGCGCTGCGGCTCGACGGCGCCGTTCGCGATCCCAACGCCCTGCATGTGGCGATGGTCGAAGAGGTCTACCAGCGCGCCGGCGAGTTCGACATCATCCATTGCCATCTCGACTATTTGCCCTTCTCGCTGCTATCGCGCCAGCCGACGCCGTTCGTGACCACACTGCACGGACGCCTGGATCTGCCGGAGCTTCAACCGGTGTTCAACACCTTCTCGCGCGCGCCCGTGGTGTCGATCTCCGACGCCCAGCGCCGGCCGCTGCCGCAGGCCAATTGGATCGAAACCGTCCACCACGGCTTGCCGGAAAACTTACTAGCGCCACGGGGCGGAAAGCCCTCTTATCTGGCCTTTCTCGGGCGCATTTCGCCTGAAAAAGGATTGGAGCGCGCGATCGAGATCGCGCGCCTCTGTCAGATGCCGCTGAAGATCGCAGCCAAGGTCGATCAAGCGGACGTCAACTATTTCAACCGAGAAATCCTGCCCTTGCTGAAAAATTCGCACGCCGAGTTCATCGGCGAGATCAACGATGAACAAAAGCCAGAGTTTCTGGGCGGCGCCGCCGCGCTGCTGACGCCTATCGCCTGGCCCGAGCCCTTCGGCCTGGTCATGATCGAGGCGATGGCCTGCGGGACGCCGGTCGTTGCGTTCAATCGCGGCTCCGCCCCTGAAATTGTGGAGGATGGCGTGACCGGATTCGTTGTCGAAGATGTGATGAGCGCTGCGGCGACGGTGCGGCTGGCGGTGGATCTGCCGCGCGATCAAATCCGCGCGCGTTTTGAACAAAGATTCACCGCGCGTCGGATGGCGAGCGATTATCTCGACGTATATCGCCGCCTGATCTTCGCGCGTCGCGGGCGCGCGCGTCTTGTTTCCGTGTGATGTCTGATAATGCGGCGTGGCGGGCGGGTCGCGCCATAGCTTGCTTGCGCAACGACATGTAACGGCGCCGCGGCGTTCCGGCGTCGCTCTCATCGAAATCCCCGCAAGAAGCCCATCAGTCCGAGGGCTTCGTCGGGGGGAGCCTATGCGGTCGCGTCTCCGGCATGCCCAGCGCCAGCAGCGCGAGCCCGAGAAAAGCGAGCACCGCGAGCATATCGAAGGCAAGCGCGCCGCCATAGCGGTCGGTGATATAGCCGCTCAAGGTGGTGCTGAGCGAAGCGCCCACGCCCATGGCGACGCCGACGCAGCCCTGCGCGAGATTGAAATGGCCGCAGTCGCGCGTGAGATCGGCGATGGTGAGCGGCACGAGCACGCCGAGCGCGGCGGCCGATACGCCATCGAGGATCTGGATCGCCACCAGCGCCGTTGGCTCGCGCGTCGCGGCGAACAGCGCGCCGCGCAGCGCGAGCGCGCCAAAGCCACACAGCAGCAACGGCCGACGCCCCCAGGAATCGGCCAGACGTCCAACAACCAGCGAAAGCCCGGTCACGGTGAATTGCGGGATCACGATCGCCGCAGCGACCAGCACGCTCGCCGTCTTGCCGGAACGCTGTGTGACGAGGCTCGCCGCCAACGGTAACATCGCCGCATTGGCGAAGTGAAACATCATCACGCAAAGCGCGAATATCACCACGCCAGGCTGGCGGATCAGGCTGAAAAAATTCGCAAGCTGCGCTCTGGGATTGGTTTTTGCGCCGCGCGCGGCGTCCGAAGCCGGGGCGATTTCGGCTGGACTTATGTAAAATAACGCTGCGATGGCCGGCAACGCCAGGGCGCCGGATATGTAGAAAACAGCGCGCGCCGAAAGGTAATAGCCGCAAGCGCCCATCAACAAGGCCGCTATGCCAGTTCCCGCCGAGGCGAAGGCGGCGTTGCGGCCGAGCCGGCGGGCAAGCCCGTGTTCGCCGGCAAGCCCCAGGCTGATGGCTACAATCGCAAGGCCGAGGACGCTGCTTGCAATGGCGAGCACCACGCGCGAGGCCACAGCAACGAGAAACACCGGCCAGGCGGCGAAGGCGAAGGCGCTGGCGGCGATGGCGACCAAAGCGACAGCGGCGAGCGCGCGCTCGGAGCGCGCGGCGTCAACCAAGGCGCCGCTCGGCGCCTGCACGATCAGACCCACGAGACCACTGATTGTCAGCAACAGGCCGATGTCGGTCTGCGTCCACTTCTGCTCGGTGAGGAAAACCGCGACAAAGGCGCCAAAGCCGGTCTGGACGTCGGCGACAAAGAACACGCACCAATCGAGACCGCGCCAGCTGCGCGTGACGGCCTGCGTCGGCGCGGGAGGAGGCGAATGCAGCACGCCTATGCGCCCATCAAGGCTTGCGAGGAGTCGAACCCGGCGAAGGCGCGGCGGCCGGTTTGGGCGTTGCGGCAGGGCTCGGCGCAGTCGCCGTGCCCATGATGACAATCGGCTCGCCGGGCTTGAAC
>JAJYDD010000010.1 GCA_021777795.1 Pseudomonadota bacterium
CCGACAGCGCCAGCGAGCCCAGATGGATGAGGTGCCAATCGCCGGCGCGGCCGTCCTCGGCCGAATATTGGCACATCGGCGCGATGACGATGCGGTTGGCGAGCGTGAGGCCGCCGAGGGTGAGGGGGGTGAAGAGATGAGCCATAACCTATCTTATCCCAAATTCTCCGGCCCGAAGGATTCCGGCAGCAACTGCGCCAGGGTGAAGCTCGCCTTCACCCCCTCCGGCCCCGCGATATGGATCGGCGTGTCGGCGGATGCGAATTCGCGCAGCCGCTGGCGGCAGCCGCCGCAGGGCGTACACAGGCCGCCGCCGCCGCCGACCACCACGACTTCCGCAATCCGCCGCCGCCCGGCGCGCGCCATCGCCGAGATCGCCCCGGCTTCGGCGCAGGCGCCTTGCGGATAGGCGGCGTTCTCGACATTGCAGCCCGAAAAGATCTCGCCTTCCGGCGTCAGCAACGCCGCGCCGACGGGGAAATGGGAATAGGGCGCATAGGCGTTGGCGAAGGCGTCCTTTGCCGCCGCGAACAGCGCCTCAACGTTCTTTGACATAGGGCACTCCGGAGGCCTTCGGCGGGATCGCCTTGCCGATGAAGCCCGCCAGCAGCACCACCGTCAGGACATAGGGCAGGGCCTGGATCGCCTGCACCGGCACCTCGCCGAGACCAGGGATCACCGCGCCCTGCATGCGGATCGAAACCGCGTCGAGGAAGCCGAACAGCAGGCAGGTCGCCAGCGCCGGCCACGGCCGCCATTTGGCGAACACCAGCGCCGCCAGCGCGATGAATCCCTTGCCGGCGCTCATGTGCGGCTGGAAATAGGCGGCCTGCGCGATGGAGAGATAGACGCCCGACAGCCCGACCAACACGCCGCAGATGATGACCGCCGAATAACGCAGCGCCCGCACCGAAATGCCCGCCGTGTCGACGGCGGCCGGATTCTCGCCGACCGCGCGCAGCCGCAGCCCGAAGCGCGTGGAATAGAGCGCCCAGTAGGTCAGCGGCACGCACAGGAACGCGAAATAGGTGACGATGTCGTGGCCGGAAAGCAGGTTGCGATAGAGGTCGCCGATAATCGGGATGGCGCCGATCTCGTTGACGAACGGCAGTGTCAGCGAAGCGAACAGCGCCGAGTCCGGCAATTGCGGCGTGCGCCCGCCCTGGCTCCAGATGGCGTTGCCGATCAGCGCCGTCATGCCGTCGCAGACCATGTTGATCGCCGTGCCGGAGACGATCTGGTTGGCGCGCTGGTCGATCGAGGCGTAGCCGTGGATCAGCGACACGACGATCGAGGCGGCGACGCCGCCCAGAAGTCCCAACCAGGCGCTGCCGGTGAAGACGGCGACGGCTGCGGCGGCGAAGGCGCCCGTGAGCATCTTGCCTTCGAGCCCGATGTCGACAACGCCGGAACGCTCCGACCACAGGCCGGCCAGGCACGCCAGGATCAGCGGCACGGCGAGCCTGACCGCGGAGTCCGAGATGATGACGAGCGAGTCGAACCAGCCCATGCCCGGCCCTCAAATCGGCGGTTGGCTGATGCGCCGCGCCAGCAGCGCCGCCACCGGGCGACGGAACAGATGTTCGAGCGCGCCGGCGAACAGCACGACCAGACCCTGGATGACGACAATCATGTCGCGGCTGATCCTCGGCATATCAAAAGCAAGTTCTGCGCCGCCCTGATAGAGCACGCCGAACAGGATCGCCGCCAACACGATGCCGACCGGATGTGCGCGCCCCATCAGCGCCACCGCGATGCCAACGAATCCGAAGCCGGCGGTGAATTCGAGCACCAGCCGATGCTCCGAGCCGAGGATGACGTTGACCGCCAGCCCGCCGGCCAGCGCCCCCGAAAGCAGCGTGGTGATGATGACGATGCGCGACGGCGAAACGCCGCCATAGACGGCCGCCGTCGGATTGACGCCGACGGCGCGGATCTCATAGCCCAGCCGCGTGCGCCAGATCAGCACCCAGACAAACACGGCCGCCGCCAGCGCCAGAAAGAACGACAGGTTGAGCGGCGTATCCGGCCAGACGATTCCGAGCGGCTTCAACAGCTCGAAGAGCTGCGGCACGGTCCCGCCACGAGGGAAAGGCAGCGTCTCCGGGTTCATCTGCTTGGGGTTGCGCAAAGTGTTGACGAGCAGATAGCCCATCAGCGCCGAGGCGATATAGTTGAACATGATCGTCGTGATGACGATGTGGCTGTCGCGCTTGGCCTGGAGATAGCCTGGAATCGCCGCGAAAGCCGCGCCAAACAAAGCCGCCGCTGGGATCGCGACGATGACGAGGCTGTAGCCGGGCAGCGGCAGATAGAGGCAGACCAGCGCCGCGCCGAGGCCGCCGAGATAGGCCTGCCCATCGACGCCGATGTTGAACAACCCGGCGTGAAAACAGATCGCCACCGCAAGCCCGGTGAAAATAAAGCTGGTGGCGTAGAACAGCGTATAGCCGAGCCCTTCGAGATCGCCGAGCGCGCCGCCGATGAGGATTTTCACCGCCTCGATCGGGTTCTCGCCGATGGCGAGCACGACAAGGCCGGAAATGACGAAGGCGGCGGTGACGTTGATGAGCGGGATCAGCGCCACGTCGGCCCAGGCGGGCAGCGGCTTGAGGGGGGTGCTCATGCCGCCTGCTCGACGCCCGCCATCAACAGCCCCAGGTCTTGCGCGTTGGTCTCTTCCGGCAGGCGCTCGCCGGTCACCCGGCCGCCGCACAGCACCAGGATGCGGTCGGCGAGCGCGAAGATCTCGTCCAACTCCACTGACACCAGCAGCACCGCCTTGCCGGCGTCGCGCAGCGCCACGATGCGCTTGTGGATGAACTCGATGGCGCCGATGTCGACGCCGCGCGTCGGTTGGCCGACCAAGATCACGGCGGGGTTGCGCTCTATCTCCCGCGCGAGCACGATCTTCTGCTGGTTGCCGCCGGAGAAATTGGCCGTCTTCAGCCGTGGCGCGGGTGGACGGATGTCGTAGGCCTCCATCTTGGCCGCCTCATCCGCGATGATGGCGCCGCGATCAAACAATAGGCCCGCGCCATAGACCTTCTCGTCCTGGAACCCGAGCATCGCGCTCTCGCAGGCCTCGAACGGCATGATGAGGCCGACGCGGTGGCGGTCCTCCGGTACATGACCGACGCCGAGACGGCGCATCGCCTTCGGGTCGCGCGCGGCGGCCGGCAGGACCGCGCCATTGAGCCAGATTTCCCCTGACGCCAGCGGCCTTATGCCGGCCAGCGCCTCCAACAATTCAGACTGGCCGTTGCCGGCGACGCCGGCGACGCCCAGAATCTCGCCCGCCCGCAATGAAAACGACACGTCTTCGAGCCGCGTCACACCGCGATCGTCCTTCACCCTGAGCCCGCGCGCCTCCAGCACGACCGCGCCGGGACGAGCCGGCGCTTTCTCGATCTTGAGGATCACCTTGCGCCCGACCATCGCGTCGGCAAGCTCCGGCGGCGAGGTCTGAGAGGTCTCGAAAGTCGCCACCATTTCGCCCCGCCGCATCACCGAGACGCGATCGGTCAGCGACATGATCTCGCGCAGTTTGTGGGTGATGAAAATAATCGTCTTGTTCTGCGATTTCAGCACCCGCAGCATATCGAAAAGCTGATCCGCCTCCGAGGGCGTCAGCACCGCCGTTGGCTCGTCGAGCACCAGGATTTCGGCGCCGCGCACCAGCGCTTTCAGGATTTCGACGCGCTGCTGAAGCCCGACAGACAATTCGCCGACGATGGCGTCAGGATCGACCTCCAGCGCATACACCTTGGCGAGATGCGCGAGTTGCGCGCGCACCGCCTTCGCGCCGGCTTTCAGCAGCGGGCCGCCCTCGGCGCCGAGCATTACGTTCTCCAGCACGCTGAGCGGCGGAACCAGCATGAAATGCTGATGCACCATGCCGATGCCGTGGCTAATCGCCTCGCGCGAGGAGCGGATGCGCACCGGCTCGCCGTTGACGAGAATCTGGCCGGCATCGGCTTCGTAGAAGCCATAGAGGATCGACATCAGCGTCGATTTGCCGGCGCCGTTCTCGCCGACAATGCCGTGAATGACGCCGCGCTCGACTCTGAGGTTGACGTTCTTGTTGGCGTGGACGGGGCCGAAGCTCTTGTCGACGCCGACGAGTTCAATGGCGGGCGGCGCGCCCGTGGCTGAAGTCACGAAGCTATCCCCGCGCTCGACTGCACATTCCAGCCGCCAGACCCGTCCCAGGTTTAATGGCCAGGAATGGGCGCCGCGACGTTCAGCCGATCACACCGGGCATTTGTTGTCGGACATGAAGTCGTGGACCTTGATCTTGCCGGCGATGATGTCGGCCTTGGCGGCCTCCGCCGCCTTTTTCGCCTCGGTGGTGAGGATGGTCCTGTTCCACTCGTCCTCGGCGTAGCCGACGCCGTTGTTCTTGAGGCCGAACACTTCGATGCCGGCCTTCCAGGTTCCGTTCTTGGCCGCCATGAACGAATCGTAGGTGGCAACGTCGACGCGCTTCAGCATCGAGGTGAGAATGTGGCCCGGGAACAGGTTGTCCTGATCGCTATCGACGCCGATGCCGAATTTGCCGGCGTCGGCGGCGGCCTTCAACACGCCCTGGCCCGTTGCGCCCGCCGCGGCGTAGACGATGTCGGCGCCCTGCGCGATCTGCGCCTTGGCGAGTTCGCCGCCCTTGACCGGATCGTTCCACGCCGCCGGCGTCGTGCCGGTCATGTTGGAGATGACCTTGTCGCTCGCAGCAGCGTATTTGACGCCCTGCGCGTAGCCGCACTCGAAGGCGCTGATGAGCGGGATGTCCATGCCGCCGACGAAGCCGAGCGTATGGGTCTTGGTGGTCTTGGCGGCGATGACGCCGACGAGGAAAGAGCCTTCCTCGGCCTTGAACACCATCGATTGCACGTTGGGCTTATCGACGACCATGTCGATGATGCCGAATTTGGTCTTAGGGTATTCGTCGGCGATCTTGCTGAGCGCGGTCGCCCAGGCGAAGCCCGGCATGATGATCGGGCTAAAGCCGTCCTTGGCGAATTTGCGCAGGATCTGCTCGCGCTGCGCGTCGTTCTGAATCTCAAGGTCGCGGAACTTGATGCCGGTGTCTTTGGTGAACTTGGTCGCGCCGTGGAACACGCCTTCGTTGAAGGATTTGTCGAACTTGCCGCCGAGGTCGTAGATCACCGCCGGCTTGATCGTGTCGGCGTAAGCCGCAGCGCAGGCGAACACGCCCGCCATCAGCGCCGCGCCAAACTTGGCGAAGTTGGAAACCTTCATGCAAAACCCCTTTGCCCGTGACCGAGTCGGCGCTGATACGCAAGATGCGCGCCGCACTCGCGAAGAGTTGACCGTTTGGTCAAGGATACTGACAGCCGCGGCGGCAGAGTCAAGGCTCGCCGAGGCTCGCTAATCCTTCTTCGCCCCGCGTTCCGCCAGAAACCCGAGGCCGACCGCGATGGCGAGTTGCGCCAGCGTCGCGGCCGCCGAGGGCGGCGGCGGCGCGGGCTTGCGCCACAGCGGGATCGAGGCGAGCCCGGCGAGCGCAAGCGCGATCGCCGCAAGGATAAGCGCCGCCCGTATCGGGCCAAGCGCGGCGTCGAGCGCGAGGAAACACGCCTCGGCGCCCATCGCCAAGGCGATGACGAGCAGAACCAGCGTCGCCAAGCCGAACGCCGCGAGGCGGGCGATTCGCCGCAGGTTAACGCCGATCTGGCCGGTGACGAGGGTGAGAAGCAGATCGAGCAAGCCAAGGCTCCCGGGGGCTCAGCGGTTTTTGTGCGCATAGAAATTGAGGCGGCGCAAGCGCAGGCTGTCGTCTTGACTTTAGACACGCCGCGCGCCCTCCTGCGCACGATGGACAGCATGAACGCGACGACGGACGAATGGAAAGCGGCGACGCGCCGCCTCGCCGCGGGCGAGGCGCGCCTGGTCGATCTCTGGGGCGACGACGGCGCCGTCTGCCTCGCGCTCGCCGAGCCCGATATTCGCGTGCTGCGGCTCGCCTGCCCGGAGGGCGGCTTTCCTTCGCTCGGCGCCGTCTGCGCCCCCGCGATCCGCCTGGAGCGCTCGCTCGCCGATCTGCACGGCCTGCGGCCCGAGGGCGCGCGGGACGGTCGCCCCTGGCTCGATCACGGCCGCTGGGAGATCGAAGCGCCGCTGGGACGCGCCGAGGCGCGCGCGGCGCCGCAGCCGCCTTATGAGTTCCGCACGGCCGAGGGGCAGGCTCTGCACCAGATTCCGGTCGGTCCCGTCCATGCGGGGATCATCGAGCCCGGCCATTTCCGCTTCCACGCCAGCGGCGAGACGATCGTCCGGTTGGAGGAACGCTTCGGCTTCACGCATAAGGGCGTCGAGGGCCTGATGCGCGGCGCCAGCATCGAGGCCGGGGCGCGGCTCGTCGGCCGGATCAGCGGCGATTCCACCGTCGCTTACGCCTTCGCCTACGCCCGCGCGGTCGAGGCCGCGCTCGGCGTCGAACCGCCCGCTCGCGCGGTCTGGCTGCGCGCGCTGATGGCGGAGATCGAGCGCATCTCCAACCATCTCGGCGATTTCGGCGCTATCTGCAACGACGCCGCCTTCGCGCTGATGCACGCCCATACCGGCGTCTGGCGCGAGCGCACGCTGCGCGCCGCCGAGGCCGCCTTCGGGCATCGGCTGATGATGGACGCCATCGTTCCCGGCGGCGTCGCCGTCGATCTTTCCGCGCAGGCGCCGTTGCGCGCCCATGTCGCGGCCTTGCGCCCGGCGTTGAAGCGGCTAACGGAGCTTTACGACAACACCGCTTCGCTGATCGACCGCACGGTGGGGGCGGGAACCCTCAGCCGCGAACTGGTCGATCTCTGGGGCGCGGGCGGATATATCGGGCGCGCCTCGGGGCGCGATTTCGACGCGCGGCGCGATCACGCCTATGCGCCCTATGACCGCCTCAGCTTCAAGATTCCGGTGCGCGAGAAAGGCGACGTCGATGCGCGCGTCTGGCTGCGCATCCTGGAGATCGAGCAGAGCCTCGGCCTCGTCGAGCAGTTGTTGGACGGTCTGCCGGAAGGGCCTTTGCGATCCGAGATCGCCCCGGCGCGGGGGGAAGGCTTCGCGCTGGTCGAAGGCTTTCGCGGCGATGTGTTTGTGCATGTGCGGATCGGCGCCGACGGGCGGCTCGCCTCAGTGCGTCCGCGCGATCCCTCGTGGCCGCAATGGCCGCTGCTGGAGGCGGCGATCGAAGGTAATATCGTTGCGGATTTCCCGTTGTGCAACAAGTCGTTCAACGGCTCTTACTCGGGGGTGGATCTGTGAGGGCCGATGCGTCGCACGCTGCTTGAGGGCCTGAAGACGCCGCTGACGGAAAGCGCGGCGCTGCTCGACGACGCGGAGCTTGTGGCGCTCGCCGCCGAGGTCAACGAGGGGTCGCGCACCCGGCTAGGGCGGGGCTTGTCGATCCGGGTGGTCGATGCCGGCTCCTGCAACGGCTGCGAGTTGGAGATCAACGCGCTCAGCGGCGCTTATTACGATCTCGAACGCTTTGGGCTCAAATTCGTGGCCTCGCCGCGCCATGCCGACGTGCTGCTCGTCACCGGCCCGGTGACGCGCAACATGCGCGAGGCGCTGGAACGAACCTACGCGGCGACGCCGGCGCCGAAATGGGTGGTGGCCGCCGGCGCCTGCGCCCGCGACGGCCATGTCTTCAAGGGGTCCTACGCGGTGGTTGGCGGGGTCGGCGAGGTTGTGCCCGTGGACCTGTATATTCCCGGCTGCCCGCCCTCGCCGCGCACGCTGTTGAAAGGGCTCGTGGCGCTGATGCGGGGGCCTTGACGGCGCGCAAGAAATCCGTCTTGCAGACCTGCCCGTTTCCTCCTTCCGACATGGTTCATGCGTCTGCCTCTGGGTTCTCAGGTCAAAAACGCCTATTGGCGGCTCCGCTCCGGGCGCACGGCCAGAGCTTCGCATTTCGCGGCGGATTTCCGCGAAGAGTTTCCGTCGCAATATACGGGGCGTGCGGCGGAGATTTTCTTCTCGAACGAAGCGGAGCCGATCCACAAATGGCTGCACTACCTTCCCATTTACGATGAATTGTTTTCGCCCTTCGTCGGGCGCGACATAAGGTTTCTCGAAATTGGCGTCTTTCGCGGCGGTTCGCTGCGCATGTGGAGGCAGTTTTTCGGCGCCCCCGCCGTGCTTTTCGGCATCGACATCAACCCGAACTGCGCGGCCTATGACGGGCGGCACGGACAAGTTCGCATCGGTTCGCAGAGCGACGCCGGGTTCCTAAAGCGCGTCGTCGCCGAGATGGGCGGCGTCGATGTCGTGCTGGATGACGGTTCGCATCGCGCCGGGGATCAGCGCGCGAGCTTCGACACGCTGTTTCCGCTGCTCTCCGAGGGCGGCCTCTACGTTATCGAGGATATGCATACGGCCTATTGGCCGCAATGGGAGGGCGGTCTGCGGCGGCCGGGAACCGCCGTGGAGTTCTTGAAACAAAAAGTCGATGAAATGCACCGGCACTACGCCAAGCGCGGGCTCAACACGCCCAACGCCATGCCGGAGATCGCCAGCGTGCAATTCTTCGACTCGATCGCCGCGGTCAGGAAGCGCAAACAGCTGCCGCGGCGTCACGTCATTGTCCCGCCGATTGCGCCGGAGCAGCCCTGACTCAGCCCAGCGCCTGATCCAAATCGGCGATGAGGTCCGCCACATCCTCCAGGCCCACCGAAAGCCGCACCACGTCCGGCCCGGCGCCGGCGGCTGTCTTCTGGGCGTCGGAGAGCTGGCGATGCGTGGTCGAGGCCGGGTGGATGACGAGGCTGCGCGTGTCGCCGATATTGGCGACATGGCTGAACAGTTGCAGCTTGCTGACGAGGTCGATGCCCGCCTGGTAGCCGCCCTTGACGCCGAAGGTGAACACCGCCCCAGCCCCGAGCGGGCAGAGCTTTTGCGCCAGCGCATGATCCTTGTTGCTCGGCAGACCCGCGTAATTGACCCAGCCGACCTTGTCGTGGGCGACCAGATGTTCGGCGACAGTCAGCGCATTGTCGCAATGGCGGCGCATCCGCAGCGAAAGCGTCTCAATCCCGTTGAGGATGAGGAAGGCGTTGAACGGCGACAGCGCCGGCCCGAGATCGCGCAGGCCCAGCACGCGACAGGCGATGGCGAAGCCGAAATTGCCGAAGGTCTCGGCCAGCACCATGCCGCTATATTCGGGCCGCGGCGCCGACAGCATCGGATAGCGGGCGTCGCCGAGCCATTCGAACGAGCCGCAATCGACGATGATTCCGCCCATCGAATTGCCGTGGCCGCCGAGAAACTTCGTCGCCGAATGGACGATGATGTCGGCCCCGTGCTCGGCCGGGCGGATGAGGTAGGGCGTGGCCAGCGTGTTGTCGACGATGAGCGGCAAGCGCGCGTCATGGGCGATCTTGGCGATGGCGTCGATGTCGCAGACGACGCCGCCGGGGTTGGCGATCGATTCCATGAAGATCGCGCGCGTCTTGTCGGTGATGGCGGCCTTGAAGGTCTCGGGCTCATCGGGATTGGCCCATTTGACGCGCCAGTCGTAGTTCTTGAAGGCGTGGGTGAACTGGTTGATCGAGCCGCCATAGAGCTTGGTCGAGGCGACGAATTCGTCGCCCGGGCGCATCAGCGTGTGGAACACCAGCATCTGCGCGGCGTGGCCCGAGGCCACGGCCAAAGCCGCCGGAGCGCCTTCGAGAGCGGCGACCCGTTCCTCCAGCGCCGCGTTGGTCGGGTTGGTGATGCGGGTATAGATGTTGCCGAAGGCCTGGAGCCCAAACAGCGAGGCGGCGTGATCGACGTCGTCGAACACGAAGGCGGTGGTCTGATAAATGGGCGTGATGCGCGCGCCGGTGGTGGGATCGGGGCGGGCGCCGGCGTGGATCGATAGCGTCGCGAATCCGGGTTCGTTGTTGCTCATGGGGCGCCCTCCTGTGGAAACGCATGATTTGACGCTGCAAATCCCTTCCCCCCTTGCGGGGCAGGGTTAGGGGGAGTTTGCGCGTCGGGTCAGTTAGGGCAGCCTTAGCCCGCCGCGGGCGCCGCAAGCAACCTTATCCGCACGCGCCGGTTCTGCTTGCCCTTCTTTTCGATGCCCGTCACCTCGATGCGGCCGATCTCGGCAAGACGCGCGACATGCGTGCCGCCGCAGGGTTGCAGATCGAGACCTTCGATCTCGACCAGGCGCACGCGGCCCGAGCCCATCGGTGGCTTGACCTTCATCGTCTTGACCAGGCCGGGATTGGCCTCAAGCTCGGCGTCCGTGATCCAGCGCGTCGTCACGGCGGCGTCGGTGGCGACCAGCTCGGCCAGACGCGCCTCAGTCTCGGCGCGGTCGAAAGCCGTCTCGCCGGAATCGAAATCGAGCCGGCCCTCGGCCTCGCCGACCGAGCCGCCGGTGACGGGGTAGGGCAGCGCGACGGAGAGCAGATGCAGGGCGGTATGGGCGCGCATGCGGGCGTAGCGGGTCGGCCAGTCGAGCCGCGCCGTCACACTCTCGCCCACCGCCGGCAAAGGCGCGCCTTCGGCAGGGATCAGCAGGATCGTCTTGCGGTCGGCGTCATAGACCGTGTCGGCGACGGCCATCGGCGCGCCGTTGCCCAGGATCAATTCGCCACGGTCGCCGGGCTGCCCGCCGCCGCGCGGATAGAACAGCGCGACGTCGAGCGCAACCCGGCCGGGCGCGGCCTCGACAACCCGCGCGCGCTTCGCGGGCGTAGGAATCGGCGCGAAACAAAGGTTCGATCATGGCCCGGGAGCCTAGCACGGCGCGCGCGCGCGGCGTAGCTTATTGGAATCACGTAACAGAAAAGTATAAATAACACTGCGAGTAGCTTGGCGTTATTATGCGCGGCGTCGGTTGAAATGGCGCGGCCCCGGCAGCGCTTCGTTTACACTTAGGCGTCAGAACAAAGGCGAAGGCAGGGCTGATAGGATTTTCGAACCCCCAGGGTACAATGCTTAAAAACATGCGAGGCTTGCTAAAAATTCAAGGTGACGATCTCGAACTTCTTCAGGAACAGTTCAAAGCCTTCGCCAAGCAAATTCCATTGTTATATTTTATCCTTTCTGTTAATACTCTAGCGATTGTCTATACATTCGGTAGATTTGGACACCCCTGGATTTCCGCCTACCTTCCTGGAGCATTGGTTGCTTTTTGCGTGTATCGGGGGTTGGTGTGGCGGAGCAGAGGCGTGCAGGACATTGCCCCCGCCGTCGCCCTGCGTATGATGCACATCACGACGCGGCTCGCCGCCGGGATCGCCGCGGCGTTTAGCCTCTGGGGCTTCGTCCTCTATTCCTACGGCGACGCGGGCGCGAGGTCGCAAGTCGCCTTTTTCCTCGCGCTGACCATGATCGGGTGCATATTCTGCCTCACGCATTTGCGGCCCGCCGCGTTGATCGTCGCGGCCATCGGGGTTGCGCCTTACTGTGTTTTCTTTACTTTCGCCGATCAGGGGCGCTCCCGGATCCTGGCGGTTATTCTCGCGGTCGTCGGGGTCGGCATGGTGGCGACGATCCTGCGCAATTACGTCGATTTCGCCGAACTGGTAGCCTCGCGACGCGCGCTGATGGCCAAACACAAAGAGACGCTTCGACTCAGCGACGAAAATTCCCGTCTCGCCAAGCAGGATTCGCTCACCGGCCTCGACAACCGGCGCGCCTTCATCGCTGAGTTGATGGCTCTTTCGGGCGAAGCGCGCGAGGTCGCTATGGCCTTCGTCGATCTCGACGGCTTCAAGGAGATCAACGACGATTACGGCCACGAGGTCGGCGATGAACTCATCAAGACTTTGGCGCGCGCATTCGCCGGTCGCGCGCCCGAATCTGCGGTGTTGGCGCGGATCGGCGGCGACGAATTCGCCGTCGTCGCCGCAGGGCCGGACGCCAAAGCCCAGATTCTCGGCTTCGCTGACACAGTTTGCCAGCGATTAAGGTCGCCCTTCATGGTTGGCGAACGCAAGGTTAGGGTGGGCGCGAGCATTGGCGTCGCCGCCGCCGCGCCGGGCGATTGCGATGGCCACGAGCTGCTGCGCCGGGCCGACGTCGCAATGTATAAGGTCAAGGCGAACGGCAAATTCGGCGTTGAAGTCTATTCTCCCGAACTCGACGCCGAACGCCGGCGGCAAACGATTCTGATGGACGAGATTCGCTTCGGCCTCGCGCGCGGCGAATTCGAAGTGTTCTATCAACCGATCGTCGAGGCGAGGACGAGCGCCATCGTGTCGGTCGAGGCGTTGCTGCGTTGGCCGCGCCGGCCGGCCGGACCGATCGGGCCGGACGCGTTCATTCCCGCAGCGGAGGCGGGGGGCCTCATCGAGCCGCTGGGCCTGTTCGTGTTGCGCCGCGCCTGCGAGGAGTTCAGCGGATTCGCCGACATCGCGGTCAACGTCAATGTTTCGCCCGTGCAGTTCCGCGATCGCGAGTTCGAGCGCAAGGTCGCCGCGATCCTGGCGGAAACCGGCTTTCCCCCGCTCCGCCTGTGCCTCGAGGTGACGGAAGGCTATCTCATCGACGACCCGCAACGCGCCGCCGCCGTGATCGCCGCCCTGCGGGCGATCGGCGTTCGCGTCGTGCTCGACGATTTCGGCGCCGGCTACACCAGCATCAATTATCTGCAAAAATACGGCTTCAGCGCCATCAAGATCGACCGCTCGATCACGTCGCGAATCGCCTTCGATGAAAAGGCGCGGGTGCTGGTGAACGGCATCGTCTATCTTGCCAATGGCCTCGACATGCTCGTGACGGCCGAGGGCGTCGAGACGGAGGAACAGGCTTGCATATTGCGCATCGCCGGCTGCCAGTACTTGCAAGGCTATTTCTATCATCGGCCGCAGCCGATGATAGACTTGCTCGCGGGCGCGCTCGCCCTCCCACAGCCGGCGTTCGCCGTCGCCTGAGCCGCGGTCAGACGCCGCCCCAGACCTCGCTCGCCACCTCGACGCAGCGGGCGAGCTTCTTCCACTGGTCGGCCTCGGTGAGGTCGTTGCCGTGCGCGGTGGAGGAGAAGCCGCACTGGTGGCTGAGCGCGCATTGCTCCAGCGGCACATAGCGCGCCGCCTCCTCGATGCGGCGCTTGACCTCGTCCTTGCTCTCGACGGCGGCCTGCTTGGAGGACATCAGCCCCAGCACAATCGTCGGCCCCTTCGGCGCGAAGCGCAGCGGCGCGAAATCGCCGGAACGCTCGTCGTCGTATTCGAGGAAGAAGCCGTCGATCTTCATCTCGTTGAGCAGAATCTCGGCGACTGGCTCATAGCCGCCCTGCGCCACCCAGGCGCTCTTGAAATTGCCCCGGCACAAATGGACCGAGACAACCATGTCTTTCGGCCGGTCCTTGATCGCGTCATTGACGAGCTTGCAATAAAGCCGCACCAGCGCATCCGGGTCATCGCCGCGCGCCTTGGTGCGCTCGCGGATGGCGGGGTCGCAGAGGTAGGCGAGATTGGTGTCGTCGAGTTGCAGATAGCGCAGGCCGCGCTTCGCGAGATCGTTGACCTCGTCGCGATAGGCGGCGGTGAGGTCGTCGTAGAAATCCTCCATGCGCGGATAGACTTGCGCCGAGATCGCCTCGCGCCCGCCGCGAAAATGCAGCATCGACGGGGCGGGGATGCACACTTTCGGCGTCTTCGTCACCGCGCCCTTGAGGAAATCGAAATCCGCGCCCTGGATGGATCGGGCGTGCTTGATCTTCGATTCGACATGCATGGTCGGCGGCTTGAAGCCGACCTGCGTGCCGTCGTCCTTACGGAACGAGGACGAGAACTCGCCGTAGCGGACTTCGACGCCGTCGAGCTTCTCCAGGAAATCGACATGGAAATAGGTGCGGCGGAATTCGCCGTCGGTGATCCCCTTGAGGCCGACCTCCTCCTGCTTCTTGACCACTTCGCGGATGCACTCGTCCTCGACGGCGCGCAGGGCCTCGGCGGAAATCTCGTGAGCGAAGAATTTCTGCCGCGCCTCGCGCAGGCGCTCGGGACGCAGGAAGCTGCCGACGTGATCGGCGCGGAACGGCGGGGCCATGTTTCCTCCCTGGAATGGCGAAGCCTGCGATTTAGCACCGGCGACGCCGCGCGCCAAGTTGATAAGTCAATTTACGCGCCGCAACGCCTCCGGGGAGAGATCGGCAATGCGGGGATAGCCGTCTATGGCCATCAAGAGATCGGCTTCCGCGAGGAGGCAACGCAGCACATGCGCGACGCCCTCGGCCCCGTCGAGCGCCAGCCCATAGGCGTAGGGCCGCCCGATGCCAACGGCGCGCGCGCCGAGCGCCAGCGCCTTGACCACGTCCGTCCCCGAGCGCACGCCGGAATCGAACAGGACCGGCGCGCTGCCCGCCGCCTTCACGACATCGCCGAGCAGGTCGATCGCCGGGATGCCGCCGTTGGCCTGCCGCCCGCCGTGGTTGGAGCAATAGATCGCGTCGGCCCCGAGATCGAGCGCCCGGCGCGCGTCGTCGGGATGGCAGATGCCTTTCACCGCCAGCGGCAGCTTGGTCAGGCTGCGCAGCCACGGCAGGTCGGCGAAGGTCAGCGGCTTGGCGAACAGCTTCGCCCAGGCGCGCACCGCGCCGGCCGGGTCTTCCTCCGGCGGTTTGGCCAGCAGCGCGCGGAAGCGGGGATCCGAGAGGTAATTGGCGAGGCAGGCGCCACGAAGCTGCGGGAAATTGGCGTCGTTGAGGTCGCGCGGCCGCCAGCCGGGCGTCCAGGTGTCCACGGTGACGATCAGCGCCTTGAAGCCCGCCGCCTCGGCGCGGCGCACGAAGCTTTCGGCGAGTTCGCGATCGCTTGGCGTATAGAGTTGGAAGAAGCCCGGCGCGTCGCCGAGCGCCTTGCCGACCGCTTCCAGGGGATCGTTGGTCAGCGTCGAGAGCGTGAAGGGCACGCCTGTCATCGCGGCGGCGCGGGCGCCTGCGAGATCGCCGTGGCCGTCCTGCGCGCATATGCCGAGCACGCCGATGGGGGCCATGAAGATCGGCGAGGGCAGCTTGAGGCCAAACAGTTCGACCGAGAGATCGCGCACGGTCGAATCCACCAACATGCGCGGCATCAGGCCGTAGTTGCGGAAGGCCAGCGCGTTGCGGGTTTGCGTGGTCTCGTCGCCGCAGCCGCCGGCGACATAGCTCCAGACGCCGGCCGGCATCGCCTGCTCGGCGCGTTTCTCCCACGAGGCGAAATCGACCGGCAGTTTCGGCTTCAGGCCGGCCAGGCCCTTCATGTAGATGTCGAACTGATAATCGCCGTAGGCGGGCATGGGTTTCCTTCCCTATTCCGCGGCCTGCGGCAGCATCGCTTCGGGCGTAAGCTCTGTCGGCAGTCCGTCTACGCTGGCCATGTTCTTCTTGCCCCAATATTTACGCAAGTTCGCGAGCCCCTGGCGCGTCCAGTGGCGCACGAGGTTCTCGCGCTCGCCGCGATAATCGAAATAGGGCACGGCCATGCCGCAAGAGGTCTGCACGAGATCGACGTCGAGCCGCACGATCTGGCGTGCGCCGGCCATTTCCTCGAAATGAGGGATCAGCGCCTCATAATCCGCGCCGCCGCGCAGGAAGGATTGGCCGCGCCCGTAGAGCCGCAGGATCACGGGGTCGCCGTCGAAGGCGGCGAACATGATCGTCAGGCGGGGCAGAGCGATGAGATGGGCGCGCGTCTCGTTGCCGCTGCCGGTGCAATCGAGATAGGCGACCGCATTGTCGCCGAGCACGGCGAAGGACGCCATGCCCTTCGGCGAGACGTTGACGCGGCCTTCCGGCGCGGCGGAGGCGACGAAGAAAATCTTCTGCCGGGCGATGAAGTCTTTGTGCTGCGGTTCGAGGGCGGCGAATTTCTGCGACATCGGCTGAACTCCGCCGCCGCTCTTGGCGCCGCAAGCGTGGGCGCGCAAGGTGCAGCCAACAGGAGCCTCACATGCAGTTCATCGCCTCTCCCAACGATTCCGCCCTCGGCCTGCCGTTCTCGGCGGCCGTGCGGGTCGGCGACATGCTGCATCTCTCCGGCGCCCTCGGCAATCGGCCGGGGACGCTGGAGCTTGTCGAGGGCGGGATCGCCGCCGAGGCGCGGCAGGCGATGGAGAATATTGGCCGCGTGCTCGCCGCCTGCGGCTTGGGCTTCGCGGATGTCGTCAAATGCACGATCATGCTCGCCGACATGAGCGAGTGGCGGGCGTTCAACCAAGTCTATGTCGCTTATTTCGAGCCCGGCCGCCTGCCCGCGCGCTCGGCCTTCGGCGCGACCGGGCTGGCGCTTGGCGCGCGGGTCGAGATCGAGGCGCTGGCGCGTTTTCCCTGATGCGTCACACGATGCCCAGACAGCGGAACAGCGGCGCTTTCACCGCATCCAGCACAAACGCGAAAACCGCCGCCGCCGCGATCAACGCCACGACGGCGCCGAGGCCGAGCGCCGGCGAAAGCCAGCCGCTGAGCGCGACCAGCGCACCGATGCCGATGTCGAGCGCGCTCGACGCCACGACCCAGACGCCCGGCCGCGACGACCACAGCCGCCGGCGCTCGCGGATCGCATAGACGGTCGCCTGCGCGTCCACGACCATCGTGAAAAAGGCCAGCGTGCGCAACGGCCCGATTTCGAGACCGACGCCAAAACGTCCGATGGCGAGCACGGTGAGCGAGAAGGCCAGCTTGACGAGGCCGAGCCCGACCGCCGCGCCGGTGATCGCGCCGATGCGCCAGGATTCCGGCCTCGGCGAGGGGCGGGCGCGGTCGGTGGTCAGCGACATGGTCAGGAAATCGTTGGCGACCAGCAACAGCACCATCAGCATCGGCGTCAGCACGGCGTGCCCGGTCATCAGCAGGCCGCCGGCCAGGAACAGCGCCACTTCGATCTTCTTCAGCAGCGCGTTGATCGTATAGGTGAGGATGCGCTGGAAGGTGGCGCGGCCCTCCTTCACGGCGGCGACGATGCCGCCGAGGCCGGGCTCAGTCAGCACCAGCCCCGCCGCCGATTTTGCGACATCCGTGGCGCTCGCCACCGCGACGCCGATCTCGGCCTGGCGCAGGGCGGGCGCGTCGTTGGCGCCGTCGCCGCACATGCCGACCGTGTGGCCGCTCTTTTGAAGCGCCTTCACCAGCCGGTATTTGTCCTCGGGGAAGACGCCGGCATAAATTGCAAAATCGCTCGGCGCTACACGCTCCGGGATCGCGGCGGCCGGGCACACGCGGCCAGTAAGGCCGATCGTCTTGCCCACCGCTGCGGCGGTCGAGGCCGCGTCGCCGGTGACCATGACCGTTGAAATCCCCAGCGCGGCAAGCTCCGCCAGCAAAGGCGCCGCGTCGGCGCGCGGGGGATCGCCGAGGGCGATCAGTCCTGCGACACGGAGAGCCCCGGCCGGGCCACAGGCGATAGCGAGCACCCGGTTGCCGCGCCCCGCCAGTTCATTGGCGGCGGCCTCGGCCTCCGGCGGGGCTTTGGCGAGAGCGGCGACGGTGGCGAAGGCGCCCTTGAGCACGCTCCATGACACGCCGTCGCGCATGATCGTCGCCTGCGCGTATTTCTTGGCGGGATCGAAGGGAACGAAACGCAGCGGCGGTTCGCCTTTCAGCCCGCGATCCCGCGCCGCCGCGCGGATCGCCGCATCGACGGGATCCTTGCCGCCCTCGCTGCTGGCCGCCGCCGCCAGCGCCAGCACATCGGTCTCGCTAAAGCCTTGGAAACCGCGCAAGGCGCTCGCCTGCAACAGGTTCTGCGTCAGCGTGCCGGTCTTGTCGGAGCACAATACGTCCATTGACGCAGCGTCATGCACGGCCGACAGACGCGTCGGCAGCACGCCGAGGCGGATGAGCCGCTGCGCGCCGAGCGCGCTCGCCAGCGTGAAGGTCGCCGGCAAAGCGACGGGCACGGAAGCGAGCAGCACCGTCAGCGCCAGCGCGACCAGATTCGCGGCCGGCATGTGATGCGCGAGCCCGTAGAGGATCATCGCCAGCAGCACGAGGCCGTTGAACAGCGCGAGATTTCGCACCACGCGCAGGATCGTCGCCTGCTCGGCGCTGGGGCCCTGGGCAATGCGCACGAGTTCGGCGGCGCGGCCGGAATAGGTGCGCGCGCCCGTGGCGGTGACCAGCGCCTCGGCCTCGCCGCGCTTCACCATCGCCCCCGCATAGGTCACGGCGCCCGCGCCGGCCTCGGCGGGCAGCGATTCCCCTGTTATCATCGACTGGTCGAGCAGCGCGGCGCCGGAAACCAGCTTCACGTCGGCGGGCACGATGGCGCCGAGCGACAGCTTGACGAGATCGCCGGGAACGATCTCGCGCGCCGGCAGTTCGATCCACGCCCCGTCGCGTTTCACCGAGGCGGTGAGCGCGAGGCGCGTCTTCAGCGCCGCCAGCGCCGCCTCCGCCCTCGTTCCCTGCACGAAGGACAGCAGGGCGTTGAACGCCAGCAGCCCCGCGATCACGCCGGCCTCCAGATAGTCTCCGAGTGCAGCCTGCAACAGCACCGCCGCTTCCAGCATCCACGGCACCGGCGCCCAGAAATGGCCGAGCAGGGCCAAAGCCGCGCTGCGCTTGGGCTCCGCAACTTCGTTGTAGCCGGCCTCGGCCAGCAGGCGGCGGGCGGCCTCGCTGGAAAGCCCCTCGGGGAGCGTCATGTGGGGTCGCGCACGGATTGGCATGGACGCAGAATGGCTGCGCCCGCGCCCTCCGGCCTTGTCCCAAAACAAGGACGAGGCGAATGGCCGCTCGCGCTCAGCCTTTCAGCCCCAGCTTCTCGGCCAGTCCGATGCGTTGCAGCTTGCCGGTCGCGCCCTTGGGGATTTCCGCCAGGAACAGGATCTTGCGCGGCACCTTGAACGGGGCGAGCTTGCCGCCGACGAAATCGCGCAATTCGGCTTCCGTCGCCGCAACGCCTTCGCGCAAAACCACGGCGGCGGCGACTTCCTCGCCGAGCTTGTCGTGCGGCATGGCGAAGCAGACGACCTGGGCGACGGCGGAATGGTCCATCAGCGCCTCATCGACCTCGCGCGGCGAAATCTTCTCGCCGCCGCGATTGATGATCTCCTTCAGCCGCCCGGTCAGCCTGAGATAGCCGTCGGCGTCGAGCGCGCCCTGGTCGCCGGTGCGGAACCAGCCGTTGCGGAACGCCTCCGCATTGGCTTTCTCGTTGTTTTCGTAGCCGGCGGTGACGTTCTCGCCGCGAATGACGACCTCGCCGATTTCGTCGGCGCCGAGCAGCGCCCCGTCCTCGCCCATGATCGCCACTTCCGGCCCCGCCGCCAGGCCGACGGCGCCGGGCTTGCGCACGCCGTCGAGCGGGTTGGACGTCATCTGATGCGTCGCCTCGGTCATGCCATAGGCCTCGATCAGCGGCGCTCCGAACGCCGCTTCCAGTTCGCCGATCACCTGCGGCGGCATCGAGGACGAGGACGAGCGCAGGAAACGCAAAGGGTTTTCCGCGATGATCGCGCGGTTGTGGCCGGCGCGCGTCAGGATCGCCTGATGCATGGTCGGCACGGCGGTCACCCAGCTCGGCCGCGTCGCCTTCATGTCGGAAAAGAAGCGCAGCGCGTTGAAGCCCGGCGTGCAAACCACCGTGCCGCCGCGCGACAGCGGCGCCGTCAACCCGGCGATGAGCCCGTGGATATGGAACAAAGGCATGACGTTGAGGCCGCGATCGGCGGCCGAAAACGCCAGCGTCCTGGCGATGTTGCGGGCGGATGCTGAGACGTTGCGATGGCTCAGCGGTACGATCTTCGGCCGCGAGGTGGTGCCGGAGGTGTGCAGGATCAGCGCGATATCGTCGGTCTCCGCGAGGCCCGGCCTCGCGGCGGCGCCGGCCGCGCCCTCCAGCATGAAGGCGCCGGCCTGAGCGCCGGGGCGCAACTCGATGATGGCGACGCCGAGCTTGCGCGCGACCTCCACCGCCGGCCCGCTCGCGCCGGCCTCGACAATCAGCGCCTTGGCCTTGAGGTCGGCGAGGTAAAACTCGAATTCCTCGGCGCGATAGGTCGGGTTGAGCGGCGCGGCGGTCGCGCCGGCGGCGACGCTTAGGAACGCGCTCGCCATTTCCGGCCCGTTCGGCAGCACGATGGCGACCCGGTCGCCACGGCCGACGCCGAGCCGGTTTAGCGTCGCGACGGTTGCCTCGATCTGGCCGCGCAAGCCGGCGTAGGTGAGCGAGGGGCGGTCGAGCGACGCGATGGCGGGGGTTGCGGCCTCGCCAGCGGCGAGGAGTTCGGCGATCGTCGGCATGAGCGTCTCCCTGATGGGACACTTTTTGGACCAAGGCGTCGGCGCCGTCCAGTGATTGCGCGCGCGGCGCCCGCGCCTTATAGGCGCCCGGAGGTTCCCGGCGAGAGAAGCGATGCAAACGGTCGTCTGCATGAGATGGGGCGATCGTTTTCCCGTCGATTACGTCAATCGCCTTTATCGCGGCGTCATGCGCAATGTCGCGCGCCCGACGCGCTTCATCGCCTTCACCGACGACGCAAGCGGCCTCGATTCCGGCATTGAACCGCGCGAGATTCCGCCGATCCGCCTGCCGGCGACGGGCCTCGGCGGCAGCCCCTGGCGCAAGCTTGCTTTGTGGTCGCCTGAGATCGGGCTGGAAGGCGATCTGCTGTTCCTCGATCTCGACGTGGTGGTGGTCGGATCGCTCGACGCCTTCTTCGATTATGAGCCCGGCAAGCTCGCCATCATCCGCGACTGGGGTGCGCGCGAGACTGGCAATTCCTCGGTGATGCGCCTGCCTGCCGGCGCCGCCTCGCATCTGGTGGCGAACTTCGAGGCCGACCCCTTGGGCAAGCGCCGGCTTTATTCCAACGAACAGGTTTATCTCTGCCGGGAATCCGGCTTGCCGCTCGCCTTCTGGCCGCCGGAATGGGCGCCAGGGTTCAAAGCCATGATGTTGCCCCGTTTTCCCCTCAATCTGTTTCGTAACGTCAAGCTGCCGGAAGGCGCCCGCGTGGTGGTGTTCACTGGGCGTCCTCGTCCGCACGAAGCCTTGAAAGGCGAGTGGCCGGCGAAGGGGTGGAAGAAAATCTACAAACGGGTGCGCCCCGTCGGCTGGCTGGACGCGCATTGGCGCTGAGCTTGCGCGTCGCGGTGCGCGGGGGTTAAAGTTTTGGCAATCTTGCGAAGCGAAAAAGGCGCCGGCGCCGCAAATTCGGCGCGCATCGGCGTTTTGTGTGGGAGGCGGACGGCCGAGGCGGGTCGTCGCTCGGCGGGGGTAGAGAGCGCGTTGTCATTGGCGATCGAGAGGTCGGGCGCAAGCGGCGTTCGCATAGGTTGGGGCGTGGCCCTGGCCTGCCTGTGCCTTTCCGGCTGCGCGACCGCACCGGCGCCTTACGCGCACCACCGCTATCACGGCCACGAACATTTCGCCGAAGGCTTCTACGGCAAGGCGAGCCCCCGCCTCTACGAAGACGGGCAGGCCATCCCGCACGGCGGCGGCCAATATCTCGTCGGCCGTCCCTATCACGTCGCCGGCCGATGGTATTATCCGCGCGAGAACGACCATTACGTCGCCGTCGGCATGGCCTCCTGGTATGGCGACGCGTTCCACGGCCGCAAGACCGCCAATGGCGAGATCTACGACAAGCGGGGGCTGACGGCGGCCAGCCCCACCATGCCGCTGCCGAGCTACGCCCGGGTCACCAACCTGGAGAACGGTTATTCCGTCATCGTGCGCGTCAACGATCGCGGCCCCTACGCCTCCGGCCGGGTGATGGATTGCTCCTCGCGCGTCGCCGACGCCCTCGATTACAAGCGTAGGGGCACGGCGAAGGTGAAGGTCGAATATGTCGGGCGCGCCCCGCTCGAAGGCTCCGACGACAACCAGTTGCTGGCGACGCTGCGCACCGACGGCTCGCCGGCGACCATAGACGGCGCGCCGACGATGGTCGCCGAAGCGTCGCCGCCGCCCGTGTTCGGCCTATTCGGCTCGGCCCCCGCCGCGCCGCCCCCGCCGCCTCCGGAACCGCCGCCCCCGCCGCCGCCGGAAGCGGCCAGCGAGCCCCCCGCGCCTCCCGATCCGCCGGCGCCTCCGCGACCGGAGAAAGTCGAGGTCGCCCAGAGCGTCGTCGCGCGCGCCGCCGCGCCGCTGCCCCCCGTCAGGCCCTATGATCTGGGCGTGCGCGAGGCCGCCGCCGCGCCCCGGCCGCCGCGCCGCCACGGCGAGGGCGACCGCGCCCTCTATTTCGCCGATCCGCGCCCTGATCCGCTGGCGCGGCTGCTCAAGCGCGCGCCCACGCGCTCGCTGCGCGACGACAATTGATTGTCGCGCGCGCATGGTCTAGCGCCCGCATCCGGAAAGCCGACGAA
>JAJYDD010000363.1 GCA_021777795.1 Pseudomonadota bacterium
TTTTCTCGGCGAGGATTAACTCCTCGTGCAATTGTTCGAGACGCGCCAATTCCGCCGAGGTGATGAGCGGGGTCGCCTTCTCCGTGGCGAGACCTTCCAGCAGCAGCCTGACTTCGCGCAACTCCTTGTAGCGGGACACCGAAAGGTTCGCGACCGTGATCGACTGGCTCGAACGAATGTCCAACCCGCCTTCGCGCGCGAGTTGCATGATCGCCTCGCGCACCGGCGTCTGGCTGACGCCCATCGCCGCCGCGAGTTCGCCGATGCGCAGGCGCTGGCTCGGCCAGAACCGCCCCGCCATCAGGGCCTCGCGGAGTTGTTTGTAGACACGGGTCGTGAAATTTTCGCGATCGCCGAGCTTCAAACCATCCAGCATCAGTCTCGGTCCTCCTCAGACGCAGCGTCCAGACCCATTTCGAGGCCTTCGACATACACGTCTGCATCGCGGAATAACAGGCGCTGCCGCGAGGCGGCGCCCGCCGCGATCTTCGCCCAATCGTACAGCATGGGAACCATTTCGCCGTCGGCCCAGGCGGCGTTCTGGTTCATGTGCCAGCGATGGCCCGGCTCGCCCGAGGCGCCGTGAAAGACGATCCAGCGCGAGTTCTCCCAGGCGCCGACATCGAACACATAACGCGACAGCGACCCGTAGACGGCGCGCGCGCCGAGGCTGGCGGCGCATCCTGTTGCAAACACAGTGTCGTTGTCGCCCCCGACCGGCGCGCAAGGGCTCTCCAGCGCCCCAGCCTGCGCGGGAAACAACGCCGAAAGGGGATGCGACAGCCTCGGCTGGTGGGCGCTCGCCCAATCCGTCAGCGGCGCGGCGGCGACCTGAATCAGCGCCTCGGTCAGCAGGCCCTCCCACGTCGCGCCCTTCAGCATCGACCGATCGTCGTTGCGCAGCAGGCCGGGCACCGCCCACCAAAGCTGGTTCTCGGGCATGAGGCCCGGCGAAACGCCGCCCAGCGGACCCTTCGCCGCCGCGACAAGCCCGCTGCGTAAGGCGACAAGTTTGGTCAGCGCGAGCCGGACGGCGTTATAGGCCGTGGCGCCCTTGGAGCCGCGCTCCATCCGCCCGTCCCAATCGAGGATGATCTGGCGCAGCGCCGCCGCTTCCGGGTGCGCCGGCTCGGGCGCGCCGCGCAGGCGTTCGCGCAACTCGGCGCCGGGCGCCGTCTCGACGTCGCGATGAATCGCGGCCATGTCCGCGACCGTCGCGGCGCCCAACGCTTCCAGCCGCCGCCAGACGCGCCGGGCGCGATGCGGCGGCATGGCGTCGGTGCACAGATAGTCTTCGCCGTTCTCGGCGACGCGATTGTTGGCGGTGACGATCGTCCCTTCAGGCGGATCGATCGCCGCCGGCATCCGGCTCCAGTCGATGATCCCGTCCCATTCGTGCTCGCCGTTCCAGCCGGGAACCGGCAGCCAGCCGTTCGACGCGGGGCGGCGCGGCACTTTGGCGCGCACGCGGTAGCCGATCTGGCCATGGACGTCGCCCGTGACGAGATTGTGGTCGATCAGTCCCCACTCGCGCGTCGCTTCATAGAGCGTCGACACCGACCGGGCCTTCATCATCGGCAACAGGGCGTCGAACGAGCGATCGAGTTCGGTGAACTGCATCGAACGCAGCGCGAGGCCCCAGCCTTTGCCGGGATCGCCGACGATGACCGATCCGTGCCGGGTCGCGGCGACATCGAGTTCGACCGAAGCCTCGCCCCGCACCGCGATCTCCTCGCGACGCCTCCGCAGCGGCTCCCACGCGCCTTTGAACAGGCTGCTCTTGCCGTCGGCCGAGAAGCGCTCGACGTAGAGGTCGTGAATATCGACGAAAGCGTGGGTGACGCACCAGGCGACATGGCCGTTATGGGCGAAATGGGGAAAGCCGGGCACGCCGGGAACCGTGAGGCCGATCACGTCGAACTCGTCGCAGGCGATATGCGTCTGCGCGTACATGTTGGGCATTTCGAGCACGCGATGCGGATCGCCGGCGACCAGCGGACGGCCGGTCGCGGTGCGCTGCGGCGAGAGCGCCCAATTGTTGCTGCCGCCGCCGGTGACGTCGGGCGCCGCGATTTCGAGCAGGGCGTCGACGCCGGCGCGCAAATCCTCCAGGGCTGCGCGGTAAGGCCCCTTTTCCAGCCCCGGGGGCAGACAGAGAAGCTCGCCGCCGCCGTCCTCGAAGCGCAGCTTGGCGATCGCCGCCGGCCCGACGATCGGCAGCGCCGCGCCGCGCCACAGCTTCCACCAGACCGAGCCCATGAGAAAGCCGATCTGCCGCATCACCGCGATGGAGTGCCAGGGAAGCCAGCGCAGCGGCTCCGCGCCGAGCAGCTTATATTCGATCGGGCGATAGCCCGTCGCGATGAAGGCGTTGACGCCGCGCGCGTAGGATTCGAGCATCGCGCGCGCATCCGTCCCCAGCGCGGCGAAATCGCGCTGCGAGGCGCCGGCGACATCGACCTGGCGGGCCAGAATGTCGCCGGCGAGTGCGGTTTTGCCCATCCATTCGGCGTAACGGCCGACGCCGCGACGCAGCAGCGCCTCCATCTGCCAAAGCCGGTCGCGCGCGTGGGAAAAGCCGAGCGCCGCGAACGCCTCGTCGCGCGTGCGGGCCTTGATGTGCGGGATGCCCCAGGCGTCGCGCCAGAGATCGGCGCCCGGCAAGTCCGGCGTAGCGAATTCTGCGTTCATCGGCATAGGCTCCGGGTCACGGCGGGTCGAGGCTCAAAACGGCGTTTCGTCGAGGAAGCGGCGCAGGACGTTGCCCGTCACCTGGCTGACGTTGTTGCGGTAACCGTTATGCGACAGCGCGCAGACCCAGGCGATCGAACCGGTCGAGAAAACGGCGCCGCCGTTGGCGGTCGGGAAAAAGGCGAGGTCGGCGCGCACCTGCGCGTTCTGGTCGCCCATCACACCGCGATGCAGCGTGCGGATTTCCTCGGGCGTGGGTGTGCCGCCGTAGCCGAGCCGGTCGGCGGTGGCCAGCCACACGAGCGCCGGCGGCGAACCCAGCGTCGGCTCGACGCGGTCGATTTCGACGCCCGCCGCGCCATTGCCGCGCCGCCCGAAGTCACCCAGCGGCGCCGCGAGATCGACCCCCTGCACGAGCCAGGCGACAGAAGGCTCGCGCGCGCCTTCGAGCCAACGATAGGGGGAGGACTGGGTGAACACCTGCCCGTCGAACCCGACGCCGAGCAGGCGTTGCGGCGGCCGACCGTTGCTGCGCCACGTGGAGGACGGCTCGCCCGTGAAGGCGAGCGCGCCCTCGCCCGCTTCCCCCTCCCAGGTGCGCAGGCCGCTCATGCCGCGCCGCATCTCGATGGTGTGCGGCAGCGTCGGGTGATAGGCGATGCGCCAATAAAAGCCATTGCCGCCCAGATACATGTGACGTCCGCCGCCTTTCTGATAGGCGTCGAACGCGTCCCACATCTCGCGGCTGACATATTCGGGATGCGACGCCGTGATGACGCAGACGTAGGGCGCCAGCGCCTGGGCGCCGTGGCGGTGAATGTCGTCGTCGGTGACGATGTCGTAATCCTGGCCGCCTTCTTCGAGCCAATCGAGCAAGTGCGTGTCATTGCCGTAGTTGAACACGGCGCCGCGCGGCCGCGTGTTCAAAATCGGCCGCCGGGCCGTGCTGATACTCCACCCGCTGCCGTCGCTATGGGTGTCGTAAGTGGAAAGCCCGAGTTCGCGATGTTCCTGGATGTAGAGATCGTCCATCGAAAGCGCGAGCAGCCCCTCCAGCATCGCCTCGGCGTGGACCTGATCGAGCCGCAGCGCGCTGTTGGCGTAGGCCAGGAAGGTGGCGGTGCTGGCGACGACGGCCAGACGCGACTTCGGCTGGCCGAGATCGGCGCGCACGAAGAAGGCGACGAAGCTCTCCACCGGCTCGCCGTCCTCGCGCGTCGCCCGCAGACGCAGCGCGTAGAAGCCGCTGCGCCAATCCCTGGGGATCGTCAGTTCAAGCGTCGGCGCCCAGCCGGCGTCGGCCATGTCGTCGCTATGGAAATGGATCGCGCCATATTGGCGGGGCGCCTCGGTCCAACGGTCGATGCTGGCGTCCCAGTTGGCGCCTGTCATCGCGCGCGTCGGCATCTGGCGCAAGATGGCGTCGAGGCGATGGGCGGAACGGTCGCGCGCGCGGTCGCTCGGAATGTCCAGCGAGAAATCCCAGGCGCCGAGCAGCGCGGGATCGGCCGGCGTGAGGTCTTGCGCCTCGCAAAGCCGATGCATGCCGTCGAGCGACAACGCCGCCCCATAAAGCCGCGGACGGTCGATCTTGCCATCGTAGAAGCCGGCGCCGTGCGACGCATCGCCCGCGCTTTGCGCATGGGCCGCCATGACCAGCGGGACGCCCGGCGGCCAAACTAGCGCGCGCGGCCCCTCCGCTTCGACGACCTGGCTACGGTCGCGGCCAGCCTGGCGGTCTAGGCTGCGCGCCATCACCCACAGCCGTCCTGCGGCCGGGTCCCAGGCGCCGCCGATCAGCGCCCATTCGCGGCCTTGCAGCGGCTGATCGCAGACGGCGCGCCAGCTTGCCCCCTGCGAGGCGAGGACGAACTCCAGCCGCCCCTGCGCGTCGAGTCCGAGGCGCCAGCCCTCCTGGATGTCGTCTTGCCATCGCGAGACGATCGTCTGGGCGCGCCGGCCCGGCGCGGTCGGCCAGACGAAGG
>JAJYDD010000364.1 GCA_021777795.1 Pseudomonadota bacterium
CCGATGGGCACCCCGGCGTCAGGCCGCTTCAATCTGAGATAGACGGGGCCATCGACCGCCAGCGCCGCCTCGACCGCCGAGGCCAGTTGCTCGGGCCCAGAGGGTTCGACGACCGTCATGTTCGGCAGCGCGCGCATCAATGCGATGTCGTCGATCGCCTGATGGGAGACGCCTAGCGCCGTCGTCAAGCCGGGCAGAAATCCGACGATCTTCACCGCTAACTTGGGATAGGCCACTTGCATGGCGATCTGATCGTAGCAGCGTCGCGTGACGAAGACGCTGAAGGAGTGCACGAACGGCACGTCGCCGCAGCGCGCCATGCCGGCGGCCATGCCGATCATGTTGGCTTCCGCGATGCCCGCTTCGACGTGACGCTCGGGCAGTTCCGCAGCGAAGCGATCGGTCTCGGTGGAGCCGCGCAGATCGGCCGAGAGACAGACGATGCGTGAGTCCCGCCGCGCCGCGCCGACCAGCGCGTCGCCGTAGAGGCGCGGCAGCGCGCCCGATGCGCCGCGGGCGATGAAATCGGAGACTTTGGCGCTCTCGCCGGTGGCTGTACTCATCGTGCGTCTCCCGAAAGCTCTTGCAGAGCCTGCCGCGCGAGTTCGGGCGGCAAGCGCATCGTGTGGCCGAGGACGCCTTCGAGGCTGGGCGCGCCTTTGCCGACGAGCGTGCTGGCGATGATGCAGGTCGGACCCTCGGCGAAGTCACGTGCCCGGCCGAGCGCGGCGAGCAATTCGCCGATGTCGTTGCCGTCGATGGCCTCGACGCGGAAGCCGAAGCTGCGCCACTTGTCGGCGATCGGGTTCATGTCGATGACGGAATCGACATGTCCGGCGACCTGCATCTTGTTGTCATCGAGCAGCAGGCAAAGGTTTGACAGGCGATGGCTGCCGGCCGCCATCGCCGCCTCCCAAACCTGACCCTCCTGCATTTCCCCGTCGCCGAGGATCACGTAGACGCGGGCGTCGCGGCCGCGCCGACGGTGCGATAGCGCCATGCCGACCGCGACCGAGAGGCCCTGGCCGAGCGAACCGCAGGTCGCCTCGATCGCGGGGCCGATGCGTTCGGAGGCGTTCACCTCAAGCGGCGAGCCGTCCTGCGTATAGGTCGCAAGAGCGTCGGCGGCGATGCAACCGCGCGCCGCCAGAGTCGCATAAAAAATCGCGGTGTTGTGCGCGGTCGACAGCAGCAGCCGGTCGCGATCCGGCCAGGCCGGGTCGTTCGGATCGAGGCGAAGTTCAGAGAAGTACAGCGTCGCGAAGAGATCGGCGGCGCCGAGGCCCTGCTGGACGTAGCCGTGGCCGGAGAGCGCGACCATGCGGATGACCTGACGGCGCAACTCCTGCGCGATCTCCGCCAAAGCGTCGCGATCGCGGATGCGCGGCGCCGGTTGTCGATGCGCGGACGTTTCGGCCTGCAAGCTGCTTCTCCCGTTGTTGCGTCGCAATGGCCTGCGCTCGCTATGTTCGCGAACGCGCGACAACTCTCAGCGCGCCTTCGGTCGCTTCGAGAACCCGGTCGATGCGCGCGAAGTCATGTGCGGTCGACAGGAACATGTTGTGCCAGGGATGCAGATAGACGCCCCGCTTGAGCGCCTCCAGCACGAAGCGGTAGCCCAGCGCGAAATCCTTGTCGTCCTCGAACAGAATTTGCGGCATCTGGACCGGCCCGGTCTGCCGCAGCGAGAGATTGTGGCGCCGCGCCTGCTCGGCGAGGCCGTCGCGCAGGCGCTGGCCGGAAGCCTCCATCGCGGCGATGGCGTTGGTCGCCTTGAGCTTGTCGAGCGTGGCGATAGCCGCCGCCATCGGCGTCGCCGAGCACCAGAACGAGCCGGTGACGTAAATCTGCTGGGCCGCCTCGCGAAACCGGTCGCCGCCGGCGATCGCGGCCAGCGGATAGCCGTTGGCGATCGCCTTGCTGTAGGCGGAGAGGTCCGGGCGCACGTCGAGCGCTTCCCAACTGCCCCTGAGATCGAGACGGAAGCCCGCGCGCACATCGTCGAGGATCAGCGCCGCCCCCGTGCGGTCGCAGAGGCGTCGCACGGCGGCGGCGAAGGCGGGCGCAGGCGCCTCCTGGTCGCGCCGCACGTCGTGGCGAAAGGCGGTGACCAGAACTGCGGCGAGATCCGCGCCCGCCTCTTCGACGGCCCGTTCGAGGCTCTCGACGTCGTTGTATTCAAACGTGAGGATGTGGGCGCGGTCTTCCGTGGTCACGCCGGCGACCGAGGGCGAGCACCACGGCATCGAGCCGTGATAGGAGCCTTTGGCGACCAGCACCTTGCGGCGCCGCGTCGCCGCCCGCGCGATGGTGACGCACGAGGTCGTCGCGTCGCCGCCGTTCTTGGCGAACAAAACCCAATCGGCGTGCGCGATGGTTTCGACGAGCCGTTCGGCGAGTTCGACCTGGCATTCCGCGGGGCCGGTCATCACATCGCCGCGGCGCCTTTGCTCGGCAGCGGCGCGCTCGACGTCGGGATCGGCGTGGCCCAGGATGATCGGCCCGTAGGAGCACATCATGTCAATGTATTCGTTGCCATCGACGTCCCACAGGCGGCAATCGCTGGCCCGGGCGAAATGCTGGGGATAGCCGGCGGGCAGGCGGGCGACGTTCATGTGGCCCCACATGCCGCCGGGAATCACCCGCCGCGCGCGCGCCCGCAGCGCGGCGTCACGCGTCAGATCCAGCGCGGAATCGTCGTCAGTCGGCGGCGCGTCCATGAGGCTTCCTCAAATCGGCGGGCGATAAGAATATATCATATACTTCTCGGGTCAAGCCGAGACCGCGACGGCGCCCAAGGACGGCGCCAAGGCGGGAATGCCCGCTGTCTCGCCCCCGTCCACCGCGAAAACCACGCCGTTGACGTAGGAAGCGGCGGGCGAAAGCAGAAAAGCGATCGTTTCGGCAACCTCGCTCGCTTCGCCGAAGCGGCGCATCGGAATGCGGCTCGCGATACCGTCGCGAACGTCCGGTTGGGCGAGGGCGCGCGCCATCATGCGCGTCGCGATCTGCCCCGGACACAGAACATTGAACCGCACCTCGCCGCCGTGCTCGATGGCGAGGGACTTGGCGAGGCCGATCAAGGCGGCTTTGCTGGCGCTGTAGATCGACAGGCCGTCCTCGCCTCCGCTTCCCGCCACCGAGGAAATGAACACCGCCGAGCCGCGCGCCGCGCGAAGCCCCGCGAGCGCCGCCCGCGTGACCAGAAAGGCGCTGCGGGCGTTGATCGCGAACAGGCGGTCCCAATCGGCGCCGTCGCAGTCTTCGAACCGCTTGCGGACCCCGATCCCGGCGTTGTTGACCAAACCAGCGATGCGGCCCTCGCCGAGTTCCTCGGCCGCCTCGACAAGCCGGCGAACCGTGTCCTCGTCGGTGAGATCGCCGGGGATGTAGCGCAGCGCGGCGCTGGTCGCCGCCAGGGCCGCGCCTTCCGCCTCGCTGCGTCCCTGGAACGCCACCCGCCAGCCGGCGCGCCCCAGGGCCTCGACGGTGGCGCGGCCGATGCCGTGCGTGCCGCCGGTGACGATGGCCGTCGGCGCGGCGGGGGGAACGTTGTCGGACATCGCGGCCTCGTATTTCGCGCCGGCGAGACGCGGGGTCGCGTCTTTCCGGTTGCCAGAATCGGCGTCTCTCATATATCATATATTCGTATGGCGACGAACGCCATCGAAGCCCCGTCCCGCTGCGGCCGGTTGCGCGGAGAGGGAAAGGCCATGCTGGTTCATTACGCTTCCGCCGCCCATTGGCCGGTCGATCCGAGCCGGCTCGATCTGGTGGAGGAATTTCGTCGGCGGCCGCGCGGGCCGCACAGCGACGAATTGCAGAAGCTTCTGCACCGCATGCGCTGGTCCGGCGATCCCGAGGCTGGCGGGCGTTATGTGTTGGTCGTGAAGGAGCCGGGCCGGCGCTGGGTGTTGGCGCGGCTGCCGCGCGAACGCGGCCAGCCGGTCGAATTGCTCTCCAACCACGTTTTCGCCTCGCTCGCCGAGGCCGAATGGGAGGTTTTCAAGCGGCGCTGGGAGGCCTTGGCCGGGACCCCGCTGCCTGCCTCGCTGAAGGAACTCTCGGCATGACCGATACGACCGCCGTTCTCGGCTATGCTTGGCCGCTCATCGTATCGGCGGGCGAGCCGATCGCGTTCCATCTGTCGAGCCCGAGCCTGTCGAGCGCAGAGGCGCGGCTGGTGCGGGTGCGTTGCGCCGATCCCGATCCCGATGGTCCAGGCCTGAAACTCACTGAACTCGACGAGGCGGCCAACGGCTGGGTCGCGCTCGCCGAGCAGCCGATCCATCCCGGCTCCTGCGCGGTCGTCGCGGATGCGCCGGCGCTCACCGGCTTTGCCGCCTTCACCGTCGGCGCCTTCGTCTGGCCGACCGCGCCGGGCCGACGCGCCCAGACGATCGTCTCGCGTTGGCGGGACGACATCCAGCAGGGCTGGCGCCTCGGGCTCGACGCGCAGGGGCGGCTGGAGTTCGTCCTCGCCTCGCAGGGGGTAAGCTGGCGCGCCGTCTGCGATCAGCCGTTGCAAGGTCGCGAATGGGCGCTGGTCGGCGGCGCCTGGTACCCGACCGCCGGACGGCTGACGGTGATGGCGCGCAGCCTCGACCGCCAGGCTGGCCGCGACCGTAGCCAGGTCGTCGAAGCGGAGGGGCCGCGCGCGCT
>JAJYDD010000365.1:0-297 GCA_021777795.1 Pseudomonadota bacterium
CCGCCGGCGCCCGCTTCGGTCTGACGCTGAGCCGGGCGCCGGCGCCCGTCGACGCCATCGCGGCCGATGCGACGCTCGATGCGCCGGACGCCGGCGCGTTTTTGCGCAAGCTCGGCCTTGATGTCGCATCCGGCCCTGCCGCCCGCGCCCAACTCTCGGCGAGCGGGACCGGCCAATGGGACCGCGGCTTCCAGGGCAAGGCGCGGCTGGCGTTGGCCGGCGCCAATTTCGCGTGGAGCGGCGCCTTCCATCCGCAAGGCGCGGCGTGGATGTCGGGACCGCTGACGCTGAACAGCG
>JAJYDD010000365.1:307-4657 GCA_021777795.1 Pseudomonadota bacterium
CCCGCGCTCGCCGGCCTAGGTCTTGCGCGGGCGGGGCTCGGCGCGACGGCGCCGGCCGATCTTTCCGCCGATGTCGAAGCCGGGACCGACGGGGCGCGGCTTACGGGCCTCAAGGGCGCGCTGGCGGGCGCGCGTGTCGCGGGCGGCCTCGCTTGGAGGCGCGCTCCCGCCGCGCCGGCGATCACCGGCGATTTGCAGTTCGACCGCGCCTCGCTCGGCGCGCTGTTGTCGCTGGTTCTCGGCCGTCCCGGCTCCACGCGGCCGGGCGCGATCTGGCCGGAGACGAAATTCGGCCCGGCGCTGCTGGCGAGCCCCAGCGCCGACATCGGCCTGAAGGTGGGCGCGCTCGATCTCGGCGTCGCCGGAACCGGCCATGCGATGGCGGGCCGCTTGCGGCTCGACGGCGACCGGCTGGCGCTCGACGACGCGACGGCGCTGGTCAATGGCGGGCAGGTCAAGGGTCGGCTCGACCTGCGCCGCGACAAAGGGCAAGCGACGGCGACCGGCGCGCTGGCCGTGAAGGGCGTGCTGGTCGAGCGCGCCGGGCTCTCCGGCCGGATCGACGCCGGCCTCGATTTCGTCGGCGCCGGCGACACCGCCGCCGCGCTGATCGGCGGCCTCGCCGGGGGCGGCCAACTGAAGATCGACGCGGCCAAGATCCCGCGCCTCGACCCGCAGGCGCTCGCGCGTCTGCTGCCGAAGTTGGAACAGGCGCAAGGGGCGCCGCCGGAGCCGAAAAAGCTCGAAAGTCTCCTGAGTGGCGAACTCGACAAGGGCGCGCTGTCGCTCGTGGGCGAGGGCGGCGCGGCGTCGCTGGCGTCGGGGGCGCTGCGCTTCGGGCCGTTCGACGCCGCCAGCGGCGCGCTGCGGCTATCGGGCGCCTTCAACCTCCCCGATCTCGCGCTGAGCCTCGACGCCGTCGAGTCCGCCGCCAAGGTCAGTCGGTTCTGGAGCGGACCGCCGCCGACGGTGGAGATCACCCAGAAGCGCGCCGGGCGCGAGACCGATGTGACGATGCTGGCGGCGGGGCTGGCGAGCGAGGCGATCGCGCGCGAGAGCGACCGCATCGAGAATTTCGAGGCCGACGTGCGCGAGCGCGCCATGTTCAACCGCAAGCGCAAGGCCGACGCCTTCATGACCCGGCGCGACGCGGAGATCGCCGCTTTTCTCGACGCCCAGGCGCGCCGGAAGCTGATGAACCATTATCTCGGGCCCTATAGCGAATGGGCGGCCGCGCATGGCGCGCCGCCGCCGCCGCCCGGTAGCCCGCCGCCCAAGAACGCCGCGGGGCTTTGAGGATTACGCCTCGCTCTCCAGCGCGAAGACGCGCAAAGCGGAGGACAGGTTGGCCTCGCCGCGCGCGGCGTCGACCTCGGCGACCAGCGCGCTGAGCGACACGCCGCGACGCGCCGCCAGCGCCTCCAGCCGGCGCCAGAACGCCGTCTCCAGCGACAGGCTGGTGCGGTGGCCGGCGATGGTCAGCGAGCGTTTGAGGAAGGCGAGGCCGTCAGGGCTCATCGCGGCGATGGCCGTCGAGCGCGCGAGCGGCGCGGGCGCGCCGCTCCGCCTCGGCGTCGCGCTCGGCCTTCGAGCGGCCGAATTGCGCGCGCCGCTCGGCCGCCTCAAGCTCCGCCGTCTCGCGCGCCTTGCGCTTGCGGACGAGCCGGAGGTTGACGACGTCGCTCACGGTCACTTCTTGCGGAAAGCGTCGATCGAGACGACCTTGGTCGCCTCGCCTTCGGCCGGCTTGTCGTCGCCCTTGGGCGTCTCGACGAGCTTGGGCTTGGCTTCCGCCTTTGGCAGGGCGGATTTGGCCGGCTTGGAGGGGCTTTCGCTCACGGGCGCCAGCGCGGGCGCTGGCGAAGCCGGGCGCTGCGCCTCCGCGACGCGCGGCTCCAGCTTGAAACCGAACGGCACCGAGGGGTCGCTGAAGCCGGTGATGGCGTCGAACGGCACCACCACGCGCTCGGGCCGGCGTGAGAAATTGAGGCTCACCTCGAAATGGTCGGCGCCGACGCTGAGATCCCAGAACTCGTGCTGGAGAATGATCGCCATTTCGTCGGGATAGCGCTGCTTGATAGAGGTGGGCAGCGTCACGCCCGGCGCATGGGTCTTGAATGAGATGTTGAAGTGGTGCTCGCCGGGCAGGCCCTCGCGCGCCGTGTCGCCGAGAACCTTCTTGACGACCGAGCGCAGCGCGTCCTGAACCAGAAGGTCGTACCGGATTAAGTCCGCGCCCATGAAATCCCGCTCTGGCTGAACGACGCTAGTATAGCGACGGCGACGCGCGACGCAATGCGAAGCGCGCGGACGGCCGATATTGCACAAGCCGCGCCCCCGGTCTTCACGCGAACTTGCGCGCGGCTTGCGCGTGTTCGGCCAGCAGCGCGGCGAGATCGAGGCCAACGACCGCGCCGTCGATCACCCGCCACTCGCCCTTGACCATCACCCGGTCGGCGCGATGCGCGCCGCACAGCGCCAGGGCCGCGATCGGATCCTGCGCGCCGGAAAAGCGCGGCGCGTCGAGCCGAAACAGCGCGAGATCGGCCTCGGCGCCGACGGCGATGATTCCGATGTCGTCGCGCCCGAGGCATTTCGCGCCGCCCTCGGTCGCCCAGCGCAAGGCGTCGCGCGGCGTGACGCGCGGGCCGTAGCGCAGGCGTTGCAGCAGCAGCGAATGGCGCACCGCCTCCATCATGTTGGAGGAATCGTTCGAGGAGGCCCCATCGACGCCAAGCCCGACGGGCGCGCCCGCCGCCTCGAAATCGTGCACCGGACAGATCCCCGCCGCCAGCCACATGTCGGCCGCCGCCAGATGGCAGATTCCGACGCCGGCCGCGCCGAGTCTGGCGATGTCCTCGCCGTTGAAATGCACGGCATGGGCGAGCCAGACGCGCGCGCTGAGCCAGCCGACGCTGTCGAGGAAATCGACCGGCCGCAGCCCATGCGCGGCGACGCAAAACCGCTCCTCGTCCTCGACCTGGCACAGATGCGTGTGCAGGCGCACGTCGAGCCGAGCGGCGAGTTCCGCCAGCGCCGGCATCAGCGGCTTATGCACCGCGAAGGGCGAGCAGGGGGCGAAGGCGATCCGCATCATCGAGCCCGGCGCGGGATTGTGATAGAGGCGCGCCACGCGCTCGCAATCGGCGAGCACGATTTCGTCGTCCTGCACGACGTTTTCCGGCGGCAGGCCGCCGTCCTTCGTCGAAAAGCTCATCGCGCCGCGCGTCACCGTCATGCGCATGCCGAGCGCGCGCGCCTCCTCGACCTCGATGTCGATGGCGTTCTCCAGCCCCGGCGGGAACAGGTTGTGATGATCGGCCGCCGTCGTGCAGCCCGACAGCAGCAGTTCTACCAGCGCCACGCGCGTCGCCAGCCGCAGATCGCGCGCGTTCGTGCGCGCCCAGATCGGATAGAGCGCGACGAGCCAGGGCACGAGATCGAGCCGCATGCCGGCGGGGTGGGCGCGCGCCAGCGTCTGATAGAAATGATGATGCGCGTTGACGAGACCCGGCAGCAGCACATGGTCGCCGGCCTCGAAGGTTGCGTCCACGGGCGTCGCCGTCGCCGCGCCGCGCCCGACGAGTTCTACAATCCGGGTCCCTTCAACGACGATCCCGCGCTCCGCGCCTTCCCCGAGGACCGCCAGCGGGTCCTTGATCCAAAGCCTCATTTGGGCCGCAGATCGAGCCCGACCCCGTGATCGACGAATTTCAGCGTATAGCCCTTCTTGTAATCGAGATCGGCCTTGACGAGGCCGGCCTTCACCATCTTGTCGAAGAAGTCTTTCATGTGCGCGTCGGTCATGGCGCCGATGCCGAGCTTCAGCGTATCGCCGGAATCGACGATGCCGAATTCCTTCATCTTGGCGATCGAATAGGCGATCTGATCGTCGGTCATCTCGGGATTGTCGTGCTTGATGAGGTCGTTGGCCTTTTTATTGTCGCCGTAGAGATAATGATACCAACCGATGGTCGAGGCGTCGACGAAGCGCTGAACCATGTCGGGTTTCTTATCGACGATGTCCTTGCGTGCGATGATTGTCGTCGCGTAGCTCGAATAGCCGTAGTCCGACAGCAGGAATATATTGGGCTTGAAATGCCCGTATTTCTCCACCGAATAGGGTTCGGAGGTCACATAACCCTGCTGGGTCGAGTGCGGGTCGGAAATGAAGGTGGCGGAATTGTAGTTGTAGGGCTTGACCTTCTCGTCCTTGAAGCCCCAGCGCTGGACCATCCACTGATAGAAGGTGGCGACCGCGCCCTTGCTGACGATGGCGGTCGCCTTCGGCAGATCCGTCCATTTGTCGAAACCGACGCCCGGGTGCGACATCATGATGAGCGGGTTCTT
>JAJYDD010000366.1 GCA_021777795.1 Pseudomonadota bacterium
GCGAACGCCTATGGAATCGGCATAGAGACCGCAGCGCCCGCGCTCTGGCGCGCCGGCTGCCGCATCTTCTTCGTCGCCCATTTCGGCGAGGGGGTTCGCGCCCGCGCCGCGCTGGGCCAGGATGCGCGCATCTATGTGCTCAACGGCTTCGAGGCCGGGGCCGAGGTCGGCGATTACGCGCGGGCCGGGCTGGCGCCCGCCATCGGCGGGGGGGCGGAGCTTTCGCGCTGGGACCGCGCGCTGCCCTTCGCGCTGCATGTCGACACCGGCATGAACCGGCTCGGCTTTCCGCTCGCCGATGTCGACGCCGCCAAGATGGCGGGCGCGGCGCTGCTGATGAGCCATCTCGTTTCCGCCGAGGCGCCGGACGATCCCGTCAATGCGCGCCAGATCGCGGCCTTCGATCGTCTGCGGGCGCAATTTCCCGGCGTTCCGGCCTCGCTGGCCAATTCCTCCGGCGTCTATCTGCCCGGCAAGCCGCATTACGACGTGGTGCGGCCGGGCTATGCGCTCTATGGCGGCAACCCGACGCCGGGGCGCGAGAACCCGATGCGGCCGGTCGTCACGCTGGAGGTCATGGTGCAGCAGACGCGCTGGATCGAGCCCGGCGAGACCTGCGGCTACAACGGCCGCTGGACGGCGCGCCGGCGCACGCGGCTGGCGACGCTGCTCGTCGGCTACGCCGACGGCCTGCCATTCGGCGCCGGGGCCACCGATTCCGCGCCGGGGCCGGAGGTGCGCATCGCCGGGCGCATGTGCCCGCTGGTCGGTCGCATGTCGATGGATCTTAGCATCGCCGATGTGACCTATCTGCCGGAATCCGCGGTCGGGCCGGGGACGCGGGCCGAGTTTTTCGGGCCGAACGCGGCGCTCGACACTTTCGCCGCCAAGTCCGGGACTATCGGCTACACGGTGCTGACGGGGCTCGGCGGCCGCTACGGGCGGGTGACGAAGGGCGGATAGATTCAGGGCGCGCGGTGGATGGGGTCGACCCAATAGACCTCCTCCGGCTTCTCCACGGGCTCGACATCGGTGATATTGACCACCACGGCCTCGTTGTCTGAGCGCACAAGCACGCATTCCAGCGTCTGGCTGGGGTCGGCGTTGATCTCCTGATGCGGCACGAAGGGCGGCACGAAGATGAAATCGCCGGGCCCCGCCTCGGCGACGAATTGCAGCCGTTCGCCCCAGCGCATCCGCGCATGGCCCTTGACCACGTAGATGACGCTCTCCAGTTCGCCGTGGTGATGCACGCCGGTCTTGGCGTTGGCGGCGATGCTGACGGTGCCCGCCCAGATCTTCTGCGCCCCGACGCGGGCGTGGTTGATCGCCGCCTGGCGGTGCATGCCGGGCGTCTGGGCCGTGTTGGCGTCGAACTGATCGCCCTTGATGACGCGCACGCCGTCGTCGCGCCAGCGCTCGTGGGAATGGTCGTGATCCGCGCTCATTGCCGCTTCTCCTGTCAGACGCTCGCCCGCCGCGAGAGGCCTCAGCTAACACCGCCGCGCCGCAAACTGAAGTTGCGGCGACGCTCCGCCGCGGCGCTTGCGCTGCCGCAAGGCGCGCCGCCCTCGCACGGCTCAGTTTCGCGCCGGATCCGATGCGCCTGCCGCGCCATGCCGACAGGGGAAAGCCAAATGCGCACTTGAGCGCCCGACGTCAGGGAACAGCGCGATCTTACAATGGTTTAAACTATGCGGGCGCCCCGTCGCGGCGCCGCGCTGGAGGTCTGCTCATGACTCGGCCGCTTATTCCTCACGACTCGTTCATTTTCGTTGGCGACGGCCGCAAAGCGCTGTTTCTGCGCAACGACGGCGACGAGAAATTTCCCAATTTCGTGACCGAGCGCGTGTTCGTCGACGATAACGCGGCCACCCATGAGCAGGGGACCGACCGCCCCGGCCGCGGCTTCGCCTCTGCCGGCGGCGAGCGCCGCTCGGCGATGGAGGGCACGGATTGGCATGAACTCGAGGAGCATCGTTTCACGCAGCGTGTCACCGAGGCGCTGGAGAAGCTGGTGCGCGCGCGCGGCGCGCCGGCGCTGGTCGTCGTCGCCCCCCCGCGCGCGCTCGCCGACCTCAGAGCCGCGATGCACGCTGACGTGAAGGCGCGCGTCGTGGCCGAGATCAACAAGGATCTGACCAAACAGCCGGTCTGGGAGATCGAAAAGCACGTGATGGCCGAATTGCACGCGAGCTGACCGGACAACCGCTATCCCGCCCTTGACGGCGGCGGCCATGCGGACGGGGCGCCCGCGTTCGGTCGGCTATGGGCGGGCGTCGATGAGGCGCCGACCCCGGAATTTTCCGTGACCGTCGCTGGCGTCGCGACGCCAGCGATTGGAACCGCTTCCTGGCGTACGAGGAAGCGGCCGTTACCATGAGGAATTCCTTTCTTTTATATAAAATTCACCTCTGTCCATCTAGAGATATGAAAACTCCTTTGGGTCTATGACGTGAGTTACGCTTATGTCGTTTGAGGACCGAACGCATGTCCGAGCATAACGCCTCGCCTTATTTCACCGAGCGCGCGCGAGAATCATGGCGAACGCTAGGTTATGGTGGCATGGCCTTTCCGCTCCTGAGCACTCTCCACGCCCCCGGTCCCGTCGTGGCGCTGACGACGTCGGCCTTCGCCATCCCGACGATCTTGAATTTCGTCGCTTCGCAGCGCGAGCGACATGGCGACAAGCTGCCGGATTCCATCTCCTACACTCCCGGTCGCGAGGAGCGGCGCGAACTCGGCAATTTCACCTTCCGTTGCCTGCTCGACAGGTGGAAAGCCGAGCTTTCCTTCGAGAACCTTGTTACCGAGGCCGCCAGTTGCAGCAACGACTTCGGGCGGCGCGCCTGCGTGATCTATCTGCGCATACCGGGCTTGGACCCGATCATGCGCGATTTCGTCGCCAACGTCCTGCGCGAGAACGTGCGCGGCACCGACGAAGTCGGCGTCATTTCGGAAGATGAGTTCGTGGTTTGCGCGCCTTTGCTGCGCGACGCGCTCGCCGCCGACATCATCCTCATGCGTTTGGCCCGCGCGATCGAGGCCGCCAATCTCGCCTCGCCGGCGCCGCCAGCCTATTTCGGCAAGGCGATCCATCCCATGAACGGATATACGGGCGCCGAGTTGATCGGCCATGCGCGCAGCGAGGCCAAGGCCGCGCTCTGATCGGGCGCCCTGCAAGGGCGTCGACGGCCGGCGATCAACGACCGGACATTTTCCATCGGCGCCATCCGTGATAGGCGCTCCGCGTCGGTTCGCGACCGCCACGGGCAGCCGCCCCTGAACTCGGTTCGCGCCTGTCGGGGAGGCCATGAAGGAAGCCGAGCATGCCGAGGCCATTCGCCGCGTCATCGCGCCCTATCCGGACGTGCTGACCGCGCATCTGGAATCCGGCATGCACGCCTCGCGGCCGCTGGCGGCCGGTCGCGGCAAGGGACCGGGCCGGATCCTCATCGCGGCCTGCAACGAGTTTCACCGCGTCGGCTATCACGGCGCCTCGACGCGCGACATCGCCGCCGCCGCGGGCATGAGCGCCACGGCGCTCTATGCGCATTATCCCTCCAAGGAATCGATGCTTTTCAAGCTCTGCGTGCTGGGAACCGGCTCGGCGCTGGAGACCTTGCGCGAGGCCGCCAAGCCCGCCTATCCCCCGAGCCAGCGGCTGCGCAGCGCCGTTTACGCCTTCGCCGAATGGCATGCCGAAAGCCATGTTCTGGCCCGCGTGGCGCAGTGGAACCTGGCCGCGCTGGAGCCGGAGAGCTTCGAGGTCGTGGCCTGGCTGCGGCGCGAGATCGACCAGGAATTGCGCGCGATCCTGGTCGAGGGCTGCGCGGCCGGCGTATTCGTCGTTCCCAACCTGACCAGTGCGACGCTGGCCATTCTTTCGCTCTGCATCGACATCTGCCGGTGGTATCCGTCGCGCCGGATTCATGCGCCGGAGGAGATCGCGGCCGACTATGTCGCGCTGGTCGCCGGCATGGTGATCCCGGAGCCGCAAGGCCGCATCGCGCCCTCCGCGCGCAAGGACCGGCGCCATTTATGAGCAGTCGCTCATTTTTACTCTCTTGCCGGCCTACCCGAAACGGCGGCTGCGCCGCGTTGGGGGGCGATGTCGGGCCACGGCGATGTTATCGGCGCAAGCTAGCCGTGAGGCGGGCGCACGCGCCCGTCGCCCTTGACAAGGCGGATGCGGAGCGATTACCAAGCAAGAAAATGATCGAGCGCTAATTTACGACGTGCCCCGCGTGCGCAAGGCGCGGGTTCTGGAAGGCGCCGGGCAAGAACCGTTAAGCCCTCGGCTCGGGGGCATCGATAAGGGAGGCGACATGTCTGGACTGCTTCGGCTCATTAGCTTGGCTTCGCTGCTGGCCGCGACCGCAGCCTCGGCCGATCCAACAATCAAACTCGGCTACATCGATCCTTTGTCCGGTCCCGGCGCCTCGACGGGCGCCATCGGGCAGCGCGAGTTTCACTATTACGCCGACGTGACCAACGCCGCTGGCGGCGTGGACGGCGGCAAGTTCGCGATCACCGACTTCGACGGCAAGGCCAACCCGCAGGAGAGCGTCGTCCAGGCGCGCAAGGCGCTCGACGACGGCATCCACATCGCCATCCAGGGCAACAGCTCCGCCGTCGGCGCG
>JAJYDD010000011.1 GCA_021777795.1 Pseudomonadota bacterium
CGTCGGTTCCAATCACGGCGAAGCGGTTGGCCTTGTAGTAGATCGGTTGCTTGTAGAAAATCGGCGGCGCCGGCGGTGGTCCGCTTCTTTCAAGCTCCACGAGGGCTTTCTCTGGATCTGGGCCCTGCATCGCGCCAATCTTGCCGCTGGCGGCGAAAGCCTGCTTTAGATGCAGCTCGAAGCAGAGACAGTCGCGCATCTGCGGCGGCGGCTGGATGGGAGCCCGAAGACGCGCTTCCGCGCGCGCGATCGACGCGCTTGCGGGCGCCCGCCTCAAAGCCTGATAGGCCTTGTCGAGCGCGGCGTCGCCGCCTTCCACGATCGCCAGCACACTCGTCAAGCCCGGCGCGCCGAAGGCGGCCTGATGCGCCTCCGCGAGATCGATAATGCGCGCATCGCCGTCAACCAGCGCCCCCGCGCGTGGCGCCCCGTCGTTCTTTTGGAATGTCACCAGTCGCATGCTTCTTTCCTCCCATGGTATTTGTCTTATTGATTGACGGCTGGCCCGCGTCCGCGGCGCGCCCGTGTCGCATGCCCGCTGTCAGAAAGGCGACCATGTGCCGCACCGCGGCGGCCTCGTCGTCGGGCCTGCAAAGACCGCCGGAAAGACGTTCGAGGCGGCCGACATCGCGCATGATATGGACCATCGCGCCAAGCATGAACTGATAGGCCCACCAAAGCTCGGCCTCCGTCCGCTCGGGCAGCGCTGAGCGTAGCGCCTCGACGACGGCGCAAGCGATCGGATCGAACATCTCGCGGATGATGCCGCGCCGCTCGGAATTCGGGTCCGTCGTCTCGTTCGCCAACAACCGGCCGAAGCTCGGATCGCGATCGTGCGCCCTGAGATGGAGCATAGGAAAAACGAGGGCCTTGACGACCAACTCCAGCCGGCGATCCAGATCCGGCTCGCTCATCGCGATGGCGAGGCCTGCCAGCCGCTGCTCGACGACGATCGGCGCCCGCCGCTCGAATACCGCGCGATAGATGCCTTCCTTGGAGCCAAAATGATAGCTGACGAGCGCAAGCGGAACGGCTGCCGCCTCCGCGAGCTGGCGCATCGAGGCGCCGTCGAAGCCGCATTCGCCGAAAACCCGTTCGGCCTCCGCCAGAATTCGCTCGCGCGCCGAAGCTCCCGCGTCGGTCGGCGCCCGCTTGGCTGTCTTGGGCGGCATGGTCTCGTCCCTACGTCCCGCGCGACGCCCCTTTTTTGCAGATATTGGACGTTCGATCAATAGACTTGTCCTTTCGATCAAAATGCGGCATTGTCGCGCCGATCAACCTGATGAGTTGGCAGCATAGGGCAGAGAGGCGCCGATGGCGAAATGGCAATATACCAAGGGCATGAAGGACATCGGCAACGGCGTCTGGGCCTATCTGCAACCCGATGGCTCCTGGGGGTGGAGCAATGCCGGGCTCATCGTCGATGGCGGCCAAACGCTCCTCGTCGATACGCTCTTTGACCTCAAGCTCACCGCCGAAATGCTCACGGACATGCGGCGGGCGGTTCCCGCTGCTGAGCATATCAACACGCTGTTCAACACCCATCACAATGGCGACCACACATTCGGCAACCAGCTCGTCGAAGGCGCCGAAATCGTCGCGACGGAAATCACCGCCGAAGACATGGACCCCTCCCATCCCGCGCATTACCACTCCATGATGGTGAACGCCGGCAAGCTGGGGCGCGGCGCGCAGTTCGTGGCGGAACTGTTCAAACCTTTCGACTTCACTGACATCCAGTTGAGGAAGCCGGACCGTACTTTCGTCGATCGGCTCGATCTCAAGGTGGGCGGCAAGACGGTGCAACTGATCGACTTGGGCCCGGCGCATACCCGCAGCGACACGGTGGCGTTTGTGCCCGACGATCGCGTGGTCTTCACAGGCGATCTCATGTTCGTCGAGGGAACGCCGATCGCCTGGGCCGGCCCGGTTTCGAACTGGGTGCGCGCGTGCGAACGCATCCTTGAAATGGATGTCGACGTCATCGTCCCCGGCCACGGCCCGATCGCTGAAAAGCAGGCGGTTCGCGACATGAAGGCCTATCTCGAATTCGTCCAATACGAGGCGCGCAAGCGATTCGAAAAAGGAATGAACGCGCGCGACGCCGCGTTTGACATCAAGCTCGGTCGCTACGCGGATTGGGGCGATGCAGAGCGCATCGTGGTCACCGTGCTCAATCTCTACGAAGAGTTCGTCGGAGAGCATAAGGAGCCCGAGGTCATGAAGCTTTTCGAGCAGATGGCCGACTATCGCGACAAGCTGCGCGCCGAGCATAAGTGCGACGGGCATTGTCACCACGATCACTGAACCAAGTTGAAATGAACTCGCCAGCCGGGGTGCGACGGGCGCGGCGTGTCCGACGAACGCTGAGTCGTCGGAGGGCGCGCTAGATCAAAAATCCGTCGTGCGCCGCGAAGAACCAATCAATAGGGGAGGATGCGATGACCAACAGATGGGTCGCCTTGACGATTATCTCTCTTTCCTTCATCCAGTTCACGCTGAACTGGTTTAACGTCATTCCGACGTTTCATCCTCTGATCCAAGACATGCACTTGACGTTCCCCCAGATCGGCATGGTCATCGGGGCGTTTGTCGCCGGTTACGGGCTCGCCCATATTCCCGGGGGATGGTTGTCAGAAAAATATGGAATGCGCGCCGCGATTCTGGTGGGCATTCTCGTCGAGACTCTCGGCGCTCTCGCCAGCGCCTGGGCGCCTTCCTACGGGATTCTACTTGCCGGGCGTTTTCTCTGCGGCATCGGTGGGTCGATCTATCTCGGCGGCGCCGTCGGGCTGACGACGGCGTGGTTCCGCGAGCGCGAGCTTGTTCTCGCCAACGGGCTCGTTACCGGCGTCGCCTTCACGGTCGGCGCCGCCATCGGCCTGTTCGGTTGGACGCCGCTGGTCGCGTCCTTGGGCTGGCGCGGCGCGCTTCTCGCCGGCGCCGCGGTGGGCGCTGCGACGTTGGTTATGATGCTCGTCGCCTTCCCGGCGCCGCAAAATGAACGCGGCGAGATCGGCGGCGCGCATCTGAGCCTTGCGTCGCTGAAGCGTATCTTCACTCAGCCAATCCTCTGGGTCGTCGGCGTGTCCTTCCTAGGAGCCTATGGCGCCTATCTGACCGCGGCCCAGTTGCTTCCGCATTATGCGCAGCAGCATCTTGGCGCGAGCGCAGAGCAAGGAGAACTGTTGAGCATCATCCTTCTGCTCGGCGGCATACCCGGAGGTTTCGTGGGCGGTTGGATCGGCGACAAGCTTCTCGGCGTCAAGGGAACCCTCTTGCTCGGGCTCGTCATCGAAGGCGTCGCGCTGCTCATGGTTCCTTACGTCGGCGTCCCAGGACTGATCGTCATCGCCGGCGCGGTGGGATGTTTCGGCATCATCAGCTTCGTCACCTGGATTTCTCTCCCAGGCAAGCTCGACCACACCTTGCATATTTCCGACGTGCCAACCGCTGTCGGGCTCATGCTGACGATCATCGCGATTGGCGGCGCCACCATGCCGCCGATTTACAGCGAGGTGGTCTCGAACTATGGCGCGAACGCGGCCTGGTGGTTCCTAGGGGTGACGACGCTGGTTTTCGCGGTCTTCGCTCTTTTCGCACCCGTATCGACATCGGCTCCCAGTCACGCTTTGGCCAAGGCTTAAGCGGACCCTGCGACAACTGAAGAATTGATCGACCGCCCGGGCGGTCGACCGGGTGGCGCAGCGATCGGGGAGATTGGTGCATGACGTCGCGATCATAGGCTGGGCCCATGGTGCAGGAGGCAACCAACCGGGGTCGCGTCAGCGCCCCCAACGCCGCTTTGCGCGGCTCACATCATGAAGGCCCCCGGCTTTGCGGGGGGATGGTTACTTCGTCAGCCATCCAGCGCGCGACTTTGCCGCTTGTCCACCGTCCGCCGTCGGGCGGCGGCTCGTCGAGCCGCACGCGCAACCGCTCCAGCAACTCCGGCTTCAAAATCCTCGCTCGGGCGCTTATCTTTGCGCAGATCGCCCAGCGCCGCAGGGCCGATGGCGTTGTAGCGTTCGAGAAGCGGCTCAATCCAACGCTGACCGAACGAGGTGACTTGCGCCGCCTGGCTCGTCGAATGGCCTTTCGCCAGGAGAACGATCGCCCGAAAATGCCGTGACGACGTCACGTCCTTGCAAGCCTTATAACGCTCTTCCAACTCCACGACGCTGAGATGTTCGGCGACTACAGCCATGCCCGCCTCCTGCGAATCATGGCCGTCCTATCTATCACCCGCCCAGCGCCTCAGGAATCCGCCCAAGTCTTTCACCCGGAAACCGTATCAGAGATTTCAAGCGAATAAACACGGCCCTTCGGGGCGCCACCTCGTCCACCGCATCGACGATCGCCATTGAAGAAGCGATAGTGTTGACGCTCTCGCGTGTCCTCCGCGCGCGAGCGGTCGCGAGGGCGGCGGCAGTCCCGCGAGGGCTGCCGGGATGATATTGTGGATGTTTCAGCCATCTTCTTGGAGGCGGGAGGACCGCGCCGGCGCCGGCTTTGTCAGCCGTTGTCCCGGCCGGGTTCGGCGCCGGTCTTGGGGCGACACGGCTATTTGGGAGTGCGGGAACAGATAAAATTCGCCGCCGCGTTGACGTCGCCATTTCCCTTGTACTGGGCGCTCAGCGGGTACGGGCAGAGGGGCCGCTGCATTTCGACGCCTTTCGAGGCGTCGCCGCCGACAAATTTCGTCGCGATGACGTGCGCGGGCGCGACGCCGTCCTCGACCCAGTGCGAGAGCGCGGTGAAGATGTCGTGCTCGGGGTCGAGCGAGGGCGGCTGCAGGCCTCCGTAGGCCGAGGAATCGAATCGATCCGGTCCCGCGCCGAAACCGCAATGGCCCATGCCGGGAACCATGAACAGCCGGGCGAACCGTTCCGTCCGCTCCTCGCCACCGAACGTGTCGACGAGCGACTTATAGTAGTTGACGGTCTGTCCAATAGGCACGATCGGGTCCGCCCAACCCTGGAACAAGATCAGCTTGCCGCCGCGGTCGTGAAACTTGGTTACGTCCCCTGTCACCGCGCGATTGAGATCCGCCTCGAGAGCAGCGTCGACCTTGGCCATATCCGGCTCGACATCGAAATGGCGCCAGTCCCAGGTCTTGCCGAATACCCACTTGAAGAGGCCATCGAAGCCGGGCTCGCCCGGCGCATTGCCGGGAGCCTCGAGAAATCCCCAGTTGAACACCCCGGATTCGCTTCCCGGCAATTCCCCGTAAAACAGCGGCTTGCCGTTCTTGTCGGCCGGGCCGAGATAGATCGCCTTGGCGGTCTCGACCTCTTCGGGGGTGAGACACTGGTCGTTCGCCGAGCCTCTGCAGGTCAGCGAGGCGGCGTCGAAATCGCAGTCCATGGGGTCGGCGATGAATGGGTCGGTTTTGACGCCGCCTCCCTTGGCGCCGCAAGCGGCGACGGCCGATTTGGTGAGCAAGGCGAGCTTGGCGGCGTCGAGCTTGTGGCCCGGCGTCAGATTGGCGGCCCGATAGCTGGTCACGGCGCCCGCGTGGCCCCAGGTCCTGTTGATCACCGGCGCGCCGGCAAGAATGCCGTCGAAGTCGTTTGGATAGTATTGGGCTTCGATCAGGCCCTGCTGACCGCCGGTGGAGCAACCGGTGTAATAGGAGCGCTTGGCGTCCGAGCCGTAGAAGGCTTTGGCGATCTGCTTGCCGGCCACCGTCGCCACGTGGGTTCCGAGCAGGCCCCAGTCCTTCCACTTGTCGGGATGGCCTATCAGGGCGTCGCCGTCGAGCGGCGTCGCCGGCGCCGTACCGAGGTCGCTCTCGGCCGAAACGTAGCCGCGCTTGATCGCGGCCTCCATCGCCCCGTAGTTGTAGTCGAGCACGCCCGCGTAGCCGCCGTTGCCGTTGAGATGGAAAACGCCCTTCCAATTCTCGTTCGGCATCCAAACTTCGACGCGAACGTCGGAATCGGGCGCGTCCTTCACGGATGCGACCACACGGCAAAAAGCCGGCAGGTTCTTGCGCGTCACTTTATCGCTGGTCGTGAGGTCTCCAGCCGCGACCGCGTTGGCGCTGAGGATCGTCGTATCGGGGATGCTGAGCGACTTCAGAGCCTCGCAGTCGGCGGCGCCCGCCGCAGGCGCGACGGCGAGCGTCGCCAGCGCGACGGCCGCCGCGATTTGTTTGTTTCGCATGTCTGTTCCTCCCTGAAGTTTTGGCGCTTGCAAAGGCGCCCGTGCGCCCGATCGGAGCGCCGCCGCGCGACAAGCGCGCCGACAAACATCCGTTCTTCAGCTCGCCATTCTTGCAGTCCGTTGGCGCCCTGGCTTGCCTGAAAGCGCAAGAGCTTGCCCCCGAGCGCAAGGCATGGTCGGGGGCCGGCGGCGACCGCAGAGGGGAAGGAACGGGGCGCAGAGGACGACTTCACCTACGCGAAGTCGCGATCCCGGTCCACGGATCTGGCGTCGGACGGACGCATGCCGTACTGCGCGCGAAACAAGTTGCTGAAATGCGATGAACTGCTGAAGCCGCAAGAAAACGCAATGTCTGTAATGGACGTGTGGGCATGCCGCGGCGAGCCGAGCAACTCACGGCAGCGCTCCAGCCGCCGCAGCCGCAACCAGTCCGAGACCGTTACGTCGAGCTGGCGAAACAGATGGTGCAGATAGCGAACGGAAATGCCGTTGTGGATCGCAATGCTCGCCGGAGACAGGTTCGGGTCGTCGAGATGGGCTTCGATATAGGCGCGCACCGAACGCAGCCGCGCGCTCTGCACCCCGTTCTCGGCGGCCGATTGCCGGTCGGGTTCGGCGCTGAGCGCGGCAGCAAGCAGGTCCATGAACTGTTCGCCGAGCACGCCGCGCGACGGCTCGGGCACGCTGACGCTTTCGCGTGCGAGGGACGCGCAAAACTCAGCGGTGATGCGTCCTAGGCCGCGACGCAAGTCGAAATATTTGAGCATCGGCGGCCGGCCGCCGTCGAACCGCGAATCAAATACGGCTCTGGGAAGTTCGATCCAGAATTGTCGTGAAGTGACGCCGCAATGCAATTCGTAGGGCTCGTTCGCATAATAGAGCGACCCCCGACCCGGCCGCAACTCGAAGGATGAGCCCGCCTGACGGATATCAACGGCGCCAATGTGCTCAATGCCGATATAGTAGCAGTCTTTATCGAAATTGCCGACGTGGCAGGCGCGGCGGGATATGACTTGCGGGGAGATGATCGCGTCGGTGATGGTTACGGCGCCATAGCGCGCCTCCTGCACGTAGCCTGCATACTCACGCGCGGAGCCGACCTCGCAATCGACTTGCAGGTAAATTTCACAGATCGCGTCGCGCCAAGCCTCGCGGCGCTTGCTGGCGGCAATGGACTTCGAGTCGAAAACGACCTCCACGCGCGCCTCCCTTATCGCCGCGCCGCGACGAGCTTCAGCCGTCGGGTTGCGTCTGATCCGGATTGCGGCGACGAACCCGGTGACTGCGCCGTGCGGAGAGCAAGCCTAACTTTCAGCCCTGAAAAAGCAAGTGCGGACGCTTTCCGCGCCCGGCCGTATTCTCTTTTTGCGTCCGCCATTGCGCTGGCGGGCAAACCTGTGCGCTGCCGCGCAAGCCGCAGCGAAATTGTCCTGAAATAGTCTGGCGGCGCCGGTGGAGGCAAAGCGGCGCCCGCGCTGGGTCTTAAACGGCAAAAATCGTAGGAACCATGTTCGGACGGATAAAAAGCGCGCTCGTCAGTCAAGAGAGGATCGTGCTCGTCACCGCGGTCATCCTGTTCTGCGTATTCTCCTTGTTTTTGAAAGGGTTTCTCAGCGCCGCCAATCTGCTGACGCTAGTGCGCAGCGTCTCGGTGCTGGGCGTGCTGGGCGTCGCCATGGCCATCGTGGTGATCGGGCGAGGCGTCGACCTTGCGATTGTGGCCACCTACGCCATGTCGGCGGCCTGGACGCTGCGCCTCGCCACGCAGGGCGTCGCCATCGGACCGGCGCTCCTCCTCGGCCTCGCGCTGGCGGTTGCGGTCGGCCTCATCAACGGCCTGCTGATCGCCTTCGCCGAAATTCCGGCCTTGTTCGCCACCTTGGGAATGGCGGCTTTCGTCTATGGCTTCGTTCGGTTCGCGCTCGTGCCGCTCGTCGTCGTCTACATGCCCGCGAACGCGGCTTCAATTTCCTGGATCGGCGGCGGCTTCGTCGCCGGCGTGCCGACGCCGATCCTCCTCTTCGCGCTCGTCGCCTTTCTTGGCCACGCGTTCCTGGCCTTCACCAAGGCTGGCCGCTTCATCTACGCGATGGGAGATAATTTCGCCGCCGCGCGTAATTCCGGCGCGCCTGTCCGCGGACTCATCGTCCTCCAATACGCCCTCTCCGCGGCGATCGCCTATGTCGCCGGGATCATTACCGCAACCGCCGTTTCCAGCGTCAACACCAACGTCGTCAACTCCTCGCTGATCTATGACGTGATCCTGGTGGTGGTGCTCGGCGGCATCGGCCTGTCGGGGGGCCGGGGCGGAATCCGCAACGTTCTCGTCGGCACGCTGCTCATCGGCATCTTGCTCAACGGCATGACGATCATGAATATTCAGTACACGTTGCAGAATGTCATTCGAAGCTTGATCCTGCTTTCGGCCATCGTCCTCGACAGCCTCGTCAATCCCCGCGACGAGCAGACGGAGCAGCAGGGCGACATCTGACAACCATAAGCTAAAACAGGGAGACGAAACATGCGCATGGGAAGAATAGCGGCCACGCTCGGGTTGGCCTTGTCGCTCACGGGAGCCGCCGCTTACGCCACGGCCGCGGGCATCGACGATCCCCGCCGCGCCGACTACTTCAAGGATTTCGCAGGCAAGACCATCGCCTTCGTGCCTGTCACGATGGGCATCGATCTCACCGAGGGCTGGGCTGCCGTGATGAAGCAGCAAGCCGACCGCCTGCACATGAAGCTCGAGATCCGCGATCCCCATTTCAGCGCCGACGCGGGGGCGCAGGCCATCACCTCGCTGATCTCGGAGAAGCCGGACGTGCTCGTCGTCCACAATCCCGACGTGAATTCTTATGCGCGTCTGTTGAAGCGCGCCGAAGCGGCCGGCATCCACGTCATTCAGATCAATATGCGTTCGAACTACAACTCTGACGTTTACGTCGGCGCCGATTGGATCGGCATCGGCGAGGCCGAGGCCAACGCCGTGCTCGAAAAATGCGGCCCCGGCACAAGCCAGAAGGTCGCGATCCTGCAAGGGCAGCCGACCTCAGGGTCCGACAGCGGCATGATGAAGGGCGCCGACAACGTCTTCTCCAAACACCCCGAGATCAAAGTCGTGGCCAATCTGGCGGGAGAATGGGACGCGACCAAGGCCCAATCGATCATCTCCACCGTCATCCAACAAAACCCCGACCTGTGCGGCGTGGTGGGCTTCTGGGACGTAATGGACCTCGGCGCGGCGGCCGCGATCAAACAATCCGGCAAACCGATCGTCCTCGTCACCTCCGGCGGCGGCGAGCAGATGGCCTGTGACAACGTCGCCAAGGGGGTCTTCTACAAGGAGATCGCCTATCAGGTGATGAACCAGGGCCGCGACATCAACGACATGATCGCCACCGTGCTGGAGACGGGGCTCCCCGCTGGCAAGCTGAAGGCGGTCATCTATAGTCCTCAACTGGTGATATCGAAAGAATCATTGCATCCAGGTCTCTGCTGGAGCGCCGCCGCTTTGAAGAAATAGCGGAGCCGTCGAAACCCGAGACGCGCTGGGCGGCGGATGTCCGGCGCGTCTTTTTTGCGAACCGGATAGCGTTGATGACGATTGGCGAATGGGCGACAGGCCTGCGTTACAGATATGTGCCCGACCATGTGGTCGGCGAGGTGCTCGGCCGCAAATGGGTCGATAACGTTGTTCCCATTACGCTGCTCGCGGCGGTCGTCATCTATCTGACCGCGACTATTCCGAATTTCATCTCGCTGGGCAATCTCTCCGACATTTCACGTCAGATCGGCGAATTCGGCCTCATCGTCATCGGCATGACCGTCGTCATGATCGCGGGCGGAATAGACCTCAGCGTAGGCTCCAATTTTGCGCTTGCCAACGTGACCGCGCTCGCCTTGCTCAATGTAGCGCGCTGGCCAGTCGCGGCTTCGGTCGTCGCCACGCTCGGCGTCGGCGCGCTCGCCGGGCTCGTCAACGGGCTGCTCATCGGATTCCTGAAGCTGCGCGCCTTCCTGACGACGCTTGTGATCCTCACCCTCGTTCGCGCCATCGTCGAGTTTCTGCTCCAGATTTATTCCGTCCGCATCGCATCGAGTGACGTGGAAGCGCCCGCCTGGGATTTTCTGGGCGCGGGAAGCGTGCTCGGGGCGCCCGTCAGCGTCATCGCGCTGGCGGCCGTGGCGCTGGCGGCGCAGGTGGCGCTGACGCGCTTGCGCATCGGCTGGCGCATCATGGCGGTCGGGGGATCGCGTCGCGCGGCTTACAACGCCGGCATCCCCGTGCCGGCGACCGTCTGCCTCACTTATGTCGTGTCCGGCGTCTTGACGAGCCTTGCCGGCGTGCTCTACGCGGCGCGGCTTTCGGGCGCCGGCCCCGACACGGGCCTCGGGCTGGAGCTCAATGTCGTGACGGCGGCGCTGCTCGGCGGCAACAGCGTTGGCGGCGGTCGCGGCTCCGTCGGCAAGGCGCTGATGGGCGCCGTCATCGTCTCGCTGCTGACGAACGGCCTCGTCCGGCTCGGTCTGGAGAGCGGGGCGTCGTCGATGGTGGTGGGGCTGGTGCTGCTGTTCGCCATTGGCATCGACGTGAGGTGGAGCAAGTGGCGCCACCGGCTGCGGGCCAAAGTCTACGTCTCGCCGGCCTACCTCAAGTTGCCACCCGCGCCGAAATTTATCGCCGGCGCCTCGTCGCCCTACGCCATCAACGACCGGCTGCGCGATGTCGAGATCATCGGCATGAAGGAAGTCGACGGACCCGAGGACGTGATCCTGGACGAAGACGGCCATCTCTATTGCGGTGTGCGGCACGGCGAGATCGTGCGCTTTCTCGCCCCCGATCATGTTCGCCGGGAGGTCTACGCCCATGTCGGCGGTCGTCCGCTCGGCATGGCCTTCGACCGCGCCGGCGCCCTCGTCGTCTGCATCGCCGGCATGGGCCTCTATCGCGTCGATAGGGACCGCAAGGCCCAGAAGCTCACGGCCGAAACCAATCGCTCGCCGCTCTCGATCATCGACGACAGCCGAATGCGTCTGGCCGACGATCTCGACATCGCGCCCGACGGGAAGATCTATTTCAGCGAGGCGACGGTCCGCTACGGCTTCGAGGAGTGGGTGGTCGACGCGCTGGAGGGGCGCGGCAACGGGCGCATCATTTGCTACGATCCTGCGACGTCATCGACGCGCACCGTTCTGCGCAATCTTCTATTCGCCAACGGCGTCTGCGTCGCCCACGACAACAAGTCCGTTCTGTTTGCTGAGACCTGGGGCTGCCGCGTCAGCCGCTATTGGTTGGAAGGCCCGAAGGCGGGCCGCGTCGAGCCGGTCATCTCCGATCTTCCGGGCTATCCCGACAACATCAATCGCGGGTCGGGCGGCGCCTATTGGGTCGCGCTCGCCGGCACGAGAACGCCCAGTTATGACCTCGCCATGACCATGCCGGGCTTCCGTCGCCGCATGGCGCGGCGCGTGGCTGCGGACGAATGGCTTTTCCCGAACGTCAATATCGGCTGCGTCGTCCATTTCGACGAGAGCGGAGAGATTCTGGAAACGCTCTGGGACGCGGAGGGCGAAAACCATCCGGCCATTACCTCGATGCGCGAGCATCGCGGCTATCTGTACCTCGGCGGCGTCACCAACAATCGCATCGGACGGCTTAAGCTTGCCGACGCCGATCCCAACTGGACCGGCCCGCGCTCCTACTGGGGGGCGACGCCATGAAACCGCTGACGCGCGCCTTGGACCGCTGGTTCGGTCGCGGCGATTTCTCCGTCACCGTGCCGCCGATGGACGGCGCGTTCCGGCCCAACGATCGCCTCGACGCCGCGGCGATCGCGCTCGAAATCCCCGCGCCCGACGCGCTGGCGGTCACTTCGCGCGGTCTGCTCGTCTCATCCGGCGCGCGGCTCATCAATCTCAGGACGCCAAGCGACGGCGCCTTCGAGTTCGAGGCCGAAATCACGGCGCTGACGGGCTTGCCCGACGGCGGCGCAGCGGCGGCACTCTCGGACGGTAGGATCGTCTTCACCGACGGCCGCACGATTCCCGCCCATCGCGAAATCAGTTGCATTACGGCGCTAGCGCCGGCGCCGGACGGCGCGCTTTTTGTCGCCAACGGCTCGTCGGCCTTCCCGCCGGCCGAATGGACCCGCGACCTCATGGCGGGCAAGCCCACAGGATCGGTCTGGCGGCTCGATTCCGCGACCGGCCGCGCGACTCAACTCGCCGGCGCCCTCGCTTATCCGCAGGGCCTGCTCGACGAAGGGGACGCCCTTGTCGTGGCGGAAAGCTGGCGCAGCGCGCTGACGCGCATTACTCCAGGCGCCGCCAAGCGCCCTGAAATCGTGCTGGACAACCTCCCAGCCTATCCGGGCCGGCTGTCGCGCGCGACCGACGGCGCCGTCTGGCTCGCTCTCTTTGCGCCGCGAAGCCAAATCGTCGAGTTCGTTCTGAAGGAAGGCGGCTTTCGCGCGCGTATGATCCGCGAGATCGAACCCGACGCCTGGGTCGCGCCCAGTCTGCGTTCGGGCCGCTCGCCGCTGGAGCCTATCCAGCAGGGCGGCGTGAGGCAACTTGGCGTTCTTAAACCCTGGTCGCCGAGCCGTTCTTGCGGCTTGGTCGCGCGCCTGGACGCCGAGTACCGTCCGCTGTCGAGTTTCCACAGTCGCGCGAACGGACGCAGGCACGGCGTGACCTCCTGCATTGCGCAGGGGGGCAGCGTCTTCTTCACAGCCAAGGGAGACGGCGTCGTCGCCTCTTTTTCAGAATGGGGAGCGACACCGTGACCGCCTCGCCGGGAACTGAGCCGCCGCTGCTGGAAATGAGGGGTGTCGGCAAGCAATATCGCGGCGTGGCCGCGCTCAAGGATATCGATTTCGACGTTCGGCGCGGCGAAGTCCACGCCATCCTGGGCGAGAACGGCGCCGGCAAATCGACCCTGGTGAAAATCCTCGCCGGCGCGGTGACGCCCACGCAGGGCGAGATCCGTCTCGATGGCGAGAAGATCCACATTGCCGGCCCCTCGGCCGCAAGGCGTCACGGCATCGCGATGGTGTTCCAGGAAACGAGCCTGGTGCCGACGATGACCGTCGCGCAGAACCTTTATCTCGGCGACGAGAAATTCTTCAACCGGTTGCGCGGAACCTACATCGACGCGCAGCAATTCTTGCAGTCGCTCAACTTTCCCGTCGAACCCACCGCCACCGTGCAGTCGCTCGGCACCGCCAAGCGTCAGATGGTGGAGATCGCGCGCGCCGTGCGCCTGAAGGCCAAACTCATCATTTTCGACGAACCGACGGCGACGCTGACGCCGGAGGAGAAGCGTCATCTGTTCACATTGATCCGACGGTTACGCAGCGATCGGGTGTCGATCATTTTCATCAGCCATGCGCTCGAAGAGGCGCTCGAGATCTCCGACCGCATCACCATCCTGCGCGACGGCGCCCATGTTGTCACGGGCGAGGCGACCGCGTTCTCACGCGAGACGATTGTTCGTCACATGGTTGGTCGATCGCTGACCAACGCACTCTATGGCCGCGCGGACGCCGCACGAAAATTGAGGGCGCCCGGCGCCAAGGTGCTGAGCGTGCAAAATCTGTCGATGCAGAACCAGGTTCGCAACACTTCGTTTTCGATTTTCCGCGGGCAGGTGACCGGAATATTCGGGCTGGTCGGCTCGGGGCGCACCGAAACCGCCAGGATCATCGCCGGCATCGCGAAGCGCGACTCCTTTCACGGCGGCGACGTTCGGCTCGAAGGCCGCTCCGTGCGTTACCGCACGCCCCGCGGCGCCGTCAGCGACGGAATCGTCTATGTCACCGAGGACCGCAAGGGCGACGGTTTCTTCGAAACCATGTCGGTTGCGGACAACGTCTATATCGGGCGTATTTCGAGCCCGGATTCGCGCGGCGTGCTGGCGCGACGCAGCGAAGCGCAGACTCTGGCCGAGAGTTGGACGAGGAGGCTCAACATACGCGCCATCGGCGTCGCCTCGCGCGTGATCGAACTCTCCGGCGGCAATCAACAGAAGGTGGTGATCGCCAAGGGTCTCGTGCAAAAGCCCCGGCTTGTCATCTTTGACGAACCGACGCGCGGCGTGGACGTCGGCGCGATTGCCGAAATTCATCAATTGATCGGCGCGTTGGCGGACGACGGCCTCGCTGTAGTGGTCATCTCCTCCTATTTGCCCGAAATCCTTAGCCTCTCCGACCGCGTACTCGTCTCGCGCCAGGGGCGGATAGTCGAGGAGCTTGCCGCAGACGAAGCGACACCCGACGCCATCATGTTTGCGGCGGTTTATTAACCCGCAATGGCGCGTGGGCGCCCGACGATTGGAGATTGATACAAGACATCGTTCAGCCTTCGATCGCCCGCCTTTGGCGCAAGGCGGGGCACGGCCGATGTCCCCATTCCTCAAAACAGCGTATTGGCGGCGGAAAGAAGGGCGGAGTTGGACGCGCGAGTCCGGGATTGCACGGCGCCGCGGCTGACGGTCGATGACCTGGCCGCTATGCAGCCGAGGTATTTTGAGGGCTTCGTCGCAGCGCTCTGGCAAAAGCGGGGATATGGCCGCGTCTACGTCACCCCTCTGCAAGACGGCGGTCTCGACGTCGTCGCGATCAAAAGCCGGTCCGGCGATCTCATCCAGTGCAAGACGTCGTCGACCGACGGCACGAAGCTTGACTGGGAAGCCGTCAAGGATGTCACCGGCGGGCACGCCCTTTCAACGCGAACGCGCGCGTAATGGCCAACCACAGCGACGTCGAAGTCGTCGAAAAGCCCGCGCTGGAAAGGCTACTCGTGATCCGCCAGGTCACGAAATGGGACGTCGAAAAGTTGCTGATGAACGACTGATGATCGTTAGCTTCACTCGTAATTGGTTAGACCCTGTGAACTCTGCGGCGAATTGCCCCTCCCCGGATTTCCGGGGAGATATCTTTAGCGCGCATTGGGGAAACGCCCTATCTGGATGTCAACGGCGGCGTCCTCGGAAACGAAAATGCTGGAGCGAAGCGCGCGAAGGCGCCGGCGTAGCGCTTGGGCAGCGGGGCGGCGTAGGAGGTGCGCTTCGATGTGCGCAAGCCGAGACGCGCCAGCGCCTCCGCCAGCGCCACCGCACAGGCGACGCCGTCGAGCACCGGCGCGCCGACCGCCTGGGCGAGCGAAGCGGCGAGATCGGTCATGCCCGCGCAGCCGAGCACGATCGCCTCCGCGCCGTCGTCGCTGAGCGCGGCTTCGACCTCGGCGCGGATCGCCGCGCGGGCGCCCGACGCGGGGTCATCCAGCGCGAGCACGGAAACCTCGCAGGCTCGTACGCGCGCGCAGCGGCTCGCAAGGCCGTAGCGGACGAGATTGTGCTCAATCGGCGCGATCGAGCGGGCGAGTGTGGTGACGACGCTGAAGCGCTCGGCGATGAGGCTGGCGACGTGAAACGCCGCCTCACCAATGCCGATGACTGGGACTTCGGTGGCGCAGCGCGCCGCGTCGAGCCCGGTGTCGTCGAAACAGGCGATCACCACCGCATCCGCCCCCGCGCCGCCTCGGATTTCCTCGATCAGGCCGGGGATGGAGAACACCTCGTCGTAATAGCCCTCGATCGACTCCGGCCCATAGGCGGGATTGGTGGCGAGGATCTCGACCCCGGGCGAGGCGGCGGCGCGCGCCGCCGCTGCGATCTTCTCGGTCATCGAGGCGGTGGTGTTCGGGTTCACTACGTGAATGCGCATGGTCGCCGCCTGTTCAGATATCGCCGCCGAGATAGAGGCGCTGGATGCGTTCGTCCTTCACGAGATCGGCGGAGAGGCCGGAGAGCGCGATCGATCCCGTCGCCAACGCATAGGCGCGGTGCGAGACGCGCAACGCCATGCGCGAGTTCTGCTCGACCAGCAGCACGCTGACCTTCTCGTCGCGGTTGATGGCGATGATCGAGCGCGCGATGTCCTGCACGATCATCGGCGCCACGCCGAGCGAGGGCTCGTCGAGCAGCAAAAGCTTGGGCCGCGCCATCAGCGCGCGGCCGATCACCAGCATCTGCTGCTCGCCGCCGCTCATCGTGCCGGCAGCCTGGCGCAATCGCTCCTTCAGACGGGGAAAGCGCGCCAGCACCTCATCGAGCGTGCGCCGGATCGCGGCCGAATCCGAGCGCGAGAAGGCGCCCATCATCAGATTGTCGCGCACCGACATGTAGGGAAACACCCGCCGCCCCTCGGGGACCATGGCGATGCCGAGGCGCACGATCGCTTCCGGTCCGAGCCCATCTATGCGCTGGCCCTCGAAGCTGACGCTGCCCTTTTTGATGCGCCGCAGGCCCGTGATGGCGCGCAGGATCGACGACTTGCCGGCGCCATTGGCGCCGATCAGCGCCACGGTCTCGCCCTGGTTGACCTCCAGCGAAACCCCTTTGAGCGCATAGATGTGATCGTAGTATAATTCGACGTCGCTCAGGGCGAGCAGCGCGGGCATCGTTAGATTCCTATCGATTCGTCTTCGACGCCGAGATAGGCCTCGATGACTTTGTCGTTGGACTGAATCTCCGCAGGCTTGCCCTCGGCGATCTTCGAGCCGAAATTGATGACGGCGATGCGGTCGGAAATGCGCATCACCGCCGCGATGTCGTGCTCGACCAGCAGCAGCGTCACGCCGCGCTCACGCACCGCCCGCGTCATCTCAATGGCGCGCCGGGTTTCGTCGTGGTTCATGCCGGCGAAGGGTTCGTCGAGCAGCAATACTTTTGGATTGGCGGCCAGCCCGATGGCGATGCCGAGCGCGCGTAGATGGCCTTGCGGCAGGTTGCCGGCGATCTCGTTTTTCACCTCGCCGAGGCCGAGGAATTCGAGGATTTCGTCGCTCGACCGGCCGAACTCGTCCTCGTCACGCCGCGCCGCCGCGGTGTTCAGATAATAGTCGATGAGGTTGGCGCGCGAGCGCAGGTGATGGGCGACGACGACGCTGTCGCGCGCCGTCAGCCCCTTGAAAATCGTTGTTTCCTGAAAGGTGCGCACAACCCCCTTGCGCGCGACGATATGCGGCGCCAGCCCTGAGATGCGCTCGCCCTCGAACAGCACCTCGCCGCGCGTCGGCTTGACGAACGACGAGATGAGCTTGAAAATTGTCGATTTGCCGGCGCCGTTGGGGCCGATGACCGACAGGATCTCGCCGCGCTCCACCTCGAAGCTCACGTCGTTGACAGCGATCAGGCCGCCGTAGGCCTTGGAGAGGTTCTTCACCTGAAGAATGGGGGCCATGTCGTCAGGCGCCTTTCTTGCGGGAGAACCGCAGGCTCAGCAACCCATTGGGCAACACCAGCATCAGGATAATCATCACGCCGGAATAGATCAGCAGTTGATACTGGCCGGCCTGGAACAACAGGTCCCAGCCGAAATAGAGCACCAGCGTCCCCAGCATCGGGCCGAACACATAACCCAGGCCGCCGAGGAAGCAGTTGAGCATGAAGTTGATGCTATCGGCGACGGTGAAGCTGGAGGGATAGACGGATTGCGCAATCGCCGCGAAGATCGCGCCGCCGACGCCGCCCAGAAAAGACGAGATGGCGTAGGCGAGCACGCGCAAAGCCGGCACGTTGAGCCCCATCGAGGAGGCGAGGTCCTCGTTCTGCCGCAGCGCCGCGAAAAGGCGTCCAACGCGCGAGTTGACGAGCCGGTAGAGCGCCGCGAAACACAGCATCATCATGACAACGCAGAGAAAGTAGAATGCCTGGTTGCGATTGGCGAAGCTGGCGAAGGAGGGCAGCAGGTTGAAGCCGAAGAGGCCGAGAGGGCCGGGCGGCGGAATCTCGGTGATGCCCATCGCGCCGTTGGTGATCGGCAGCGCCAGCGCGCTGAGCCGCGCGACTTCTGTGAGCACCAGCGTCACCATGGCGAAATAGACACCGCGCAGTCTGAGGATCGGCAGCCCGATGGCGACGCTGACGAGCGCGCAGACGACGCCCGCGAGCGGCATCGCGATCCAGAACGACAGGCCGGCCTTGACCACGAAGATCGCTGAAGCATAGCCGCCGATCAACGCATAGGCGCCCTGGCCGATGTTGATGCGCCCGATGTAAAAGGTCAGCCAGACGCCGCCGCTGGCGATGGCGAGCAGCGCCACTGACGAGAGCGTATAGTAGAAATCGTCGTGATGGGTGACCCGGATCGCCCACGGCACGATGACGAGGAGGACGAAGGCGAAGACGGCGGCGAACAACGCCTGCGCGGTGGGCCTCATGGCGTCAACCCCAGGGCTTGCCCATCAGGCCGTTTGGCCGGATGCTGAGGAAAATGAGCAACGACACGAAGATCGCGAGATAGGTGATGTCGCCATAAGAGTGCAGCACCGAAAGCCCAACCGATTCCAGCATGCCGAGGATGAAGCCGCCCAGGATCGCCCCGCCGACGACGCCCGCGCCGCCAATCATCACCATCGTGAACGCCTTGATCGAGATCGGGCCGCCGATGCCGGAATTGACGCCGGTGATGGTCACCAACAAGCCGCCGACGAGGCCGGCGAGCATGGCGCCGAGCGCAAAGCCGACCAGCGAATAGAACTCGACGGGGACGCCCATCAGCTGCGCCGCGACCCGGTCTTGCGCCATCGCCCGCATCGCCCGGCCAGGTTTGGTGAACTGCATCATCAGCACGAAAGCGACGATGAACAGAATGGCGAGACAGGCGACGAGCACGCGGTCATAGGGGATGATGAGATTGTCGGAGACGAACACGCCGCGCACGATTTTCGGCACGCCGTGCTGCTTCTCGCCGAACAACAACAAGATTGCGGCGTCGAGGAAATAGGCGACGCCGGCGGCCAGCAGCATCGTGCTCTCCTCGCGCAGGCTGCGCCTGATGACGGTGCGAAACAAAAACCGTTCCAACAATCCGCCGATTACCGCCAGCGTGGCCGCGGCGGCGAAGAGCGCCACGACAAACGGCCAATGCATCCGGCCGTAGATTTCGTAAACCAGGAAGCCGCCGATGACATACATCTGCCCGTGGGCGAAGTTGAGCACGTTCATCAGCGCGAAGATAAGCGTCAGGCCGAGCGCGATCAGAGCATATTGCGCGCCGAGATAGAGTCCGTTGACGATGACCTGTTCCATGAGCCGCCGATCCCCTTGGCGAGCGGCGCTAATGTCCGCCGGCCGCAAGTAGCTTCAGTCTACGTCGGCGACGAACAGCGTCTTGAAATTGCCGTTCTCGAACTCCTGAACCACCAGCGGCACCGCGATTTGGCGCTTCTGGCCGAAAGAGGTCATGCCGACATAGTGCAGCGTACCGCTCTTCACGAACGGGTTGGGCGCGGAGAACACGTCCATCTCCTTCTTGAACTCGGCGATATCGTTGATCGCCTTCGGGTCGGCCTTCAGCGTGTCGACGATATATTCCAGCGCGTAAACCTTGGTGTTGGACTCGTCGTTGTATTCGCCAAACATCTTGGTGTAGCGGGCGATGAACTCGTCCATCGCATTGGAACGGATCGCCGGCGTCGAGGCGCCGCCGACCGAGATGAAGCCATTGGCCAGATCGCCCGCGCCCTCCTGCAACACCTTGGCGTCCTGCGCGGTCTCGGTGGAGATGAGGCCCTTGAAGCCAAGCTCGCGCGCCGAGCGGATCAGCAGCGGCGCATTGGCCGGCGCGACGCCGGAGAGCACCAGCAGATCCGGCTTCAGCTTGACGATCGGCGTCAGCACCGGCGTAAAATCCTGCGTGTCGTTCTGGTAGGTGTCGGTGGCGGCGAGGATTTTGAGGCCGAGCGCCTTGGCTGTCGCGACACCGCCGTCGCGTTGGCTCAGCGGATCGGATTCATTGGCGGCGACGAAGGCGATCGAATTCACGCCGCGCTTGTCTTTCAGATATTTGTAGATCGCCGGCGCCGACTGATAATTGGCGACCATGCCGAGCACGGCGTTGGACGCGGGCTTGACGTAGAGCGTCTTCGGGAAGGCGTAGGGGAAGTAGATGATGCCGGCTTTCTCCGCCACCGGCCGCACCGCGGCGGCGCCGTCGTCGACATTGGGCCCGACGACATAGTGGATGCCCTCCTGCGCCATCTTCTCCATGCCGGCGATGGAGCGCTTCGGGTCTTTCTGGTCGTCGAAGGTGACGATGTCGATCTTATAGGTGTCGTCGCCGATCTTGACGCCACCCTTCTCGTTCCAGATCGCGGCGAGCGTCTGCATGGAGCGCACGTTCGAGGTTCCCCAGGCGGCGGCGGGGCCGCTGGTTACGCCGACGAAGCCGACTTTCAGGGTTTTGTCCGCAGCGTCGGCCGCCGTCGTCACGGCGATGGACATGATGACAGCGGCGACGGGCGCCGCGAGCGCTCGGAAACTCATCAGTTCCTCCCTTTTGGCCGTGTGGCGTCGATCTGGCGGCGCCTTGTCGATCACGACGACGGCGAAGATTGGCAGCCAGCGCGTGGATTGTCAACACAGCTTTTTTGGATTGTCGACAAAACGTGGCGGTTGTTGTAGACAACTTCGGCGATGTTTCATCGCCGCGTGGCGAATCTGGGTCGGCGAGTCCAGAGGCGGTTGTTCGGCTTCGCGATATCGTAGGACGCGCTAACTGGGGGATCATATGACGCTATCTGAGGGCGTCGTCCGGCGTGCGACCAGCGACGAAGCGATCGTCGAGCGCATAGTCGCGGCGGTCATGGAGCACAAGCTGCCGCCGGGGGCCAAGCTGGCCGAGAACGCGCTCTGCGAGGCGTTCAGCGCCAGCCGCACGCAGATTCGCCGCATCCTGGTGGTGCTGGGCGAGCGCGGCGTGGTCACGCTGCACCCCAACCGCGGCGCCTTCGTCTGGAGCCCGAGCGCCGAAGAGGCGAGGGACGTATTCGCGGCGCGCCGTGTGGTAGAGCGGGCGGCGGTGGAGCGCGCCGCCGCAACCATAAATGCGCGGGCGCTTGCGCGGCTGCGCGCGCTTGTCGCGGCGGGCGCGGCGGCCGCCCATCGCGCCGACGAGCGCGAAGCGATACGGCTCTCCGGGCAGTTTCACATCGAGATCGCCGAGATCGCCGGCAACGCCGTGCTGACGCGCTTTCTAGAGGATCTGGTGGCGCGGACATCGCTCATCATCGCGTTCTATGGCGCGACGACGCAGACCTGTTCGGATTCCGACCATGACGATCTCATTACGGCGCTGGCCGCGCCCAATGTCGCGCGCGCCGGCGAGTTGATGGAGAACCACCTGAAGCGCATCGAGGCCGGTCTCGACATCCGCGAGATGGTGGAGAGGCCGCTCGACATCCGCGAATTGTTCTCGGGTTGAGTTTAGCGCTGCGCCAGCAGCCGCGTCGTTGACTGCCCCGCCACAGTCTTGGCCAGCAGCACCGGGCCGCCGCGCCGCTCTCAGCGCCTTGACGACCCGTTCCAACGCCCGGCTGTCGAAACCGTCGGGAACGCGAACCGTCGTCCCGGCGGCTGAACGATGCTCACCGACGCGCGTAGGGTTCGGGGTTCTGCGACCCCGCCCTTGAGCGGTCGGTCGATTTCAGCTGGCCAACAGCGAGGAGTCCAGCAACAGCGCGAGGAGGCGCCTCATCTCTTGTGACAAACTTCCGTCATGGATGCTGATGAGATGAGCAATGATCGCTCGCATCCCGAAAAAGGTTTCCGGCGGAGCGGTCAGCAACGCGTCAAACGCCGCGTTCTCATTCTCGTGCGCCCGCTCAAGAGCGTCCCATTCGGCTTCCGACACCTCACGGCCGTTGGGTAGGCCGTCGTCAACGCGACGCGCGCCTTCAGACTCGAAACCGCCTCCAGGAAGCGCACGACCTCCTCGGCGCTCAAGACCGTCGGCAGCTTGCGCGGCTCGCGGGCGTAAGGGATGCGTTCCGGAATGATCGCCTGGTCGAGCGTCACTCCGTAAAAAA
>JAJYDD010000012.1 GCA_021777795.1 Pseudomonadota bacterium
AGATCAGTTGCGGCGGTCGCCGAACAGCATCAGCAGGAACTGGAACATGTTGATGAAGTCGAGATAGAGCGTCAGCGCGCCGAAGATCGACTTCTTCTCCGCCACTTCCCACGCCCCGCCGGCATAGTAGCTCGACTTGATCGCCTGCGTGTCATAGGCGGTGAGGCCCGCGAAGATGCCGACGCCGAGGATCGACAGCGCCCATTGCAGCCCCGTCGAATGCAGGAACATGTTGACGAGGCTGGCGATGATGAGCCCGAACACGCCCATGATGAGGAACGACCCCATCGCGGAGAGATCGCGCCGCGTGGTGTAGCCATAGAGGCTCAGCGCCGCGAAGGAGGCGGCGGTGATGAAGAACACGTTGGCGATCGACGCGCCGGTATAGACGAGGAACACCGTCGACATCGACAGGCCCATCAACGCCGCAAAGGCGAGGAAGGTCAGTCGCGCGGCGCTCACCGACATGCGGTCGCGACCAGCCGACAGGCCGAAGACGATCAGCAGCGGCGCGAAGATAACCACCCAGCGCAGCGGCGAGAAGTAGATCGCCTGGCCGAAGGAGCTGACGCTCACCAGGTGTCTGCCGACGAACACGGGCTGCGCCAGCATGATGGCGCCCAGCGATACGAGGCCGGTCACGCCGAGCCCGAGGGTCATGTAGTTGTAGACGCCCAGCATATAGGCGCGCAGACCCTGGTCGATCGCGCCCGTTCCGGACCGGGCGACGCCCGCGCCGGGACGCGCGGTCGTAAAGCGGTCATAGTCGGACATGGAAACCTCTCTATGGCGGCGAGCGGACGCCCTTCCGGCGTCCCGGTCGCCATGACGCCAATATGAATGCGCGGGCTCGCTCGCGCAAGGCAAGACGACATTACATCGCCGTTAGCTTAATGTCACTTGACGGCTTGACCTCATTTGGCCGGCGTAACCGGCTTGCCGTCCGGGCCGAAGGTCTGGAGATAGGCGATGACATTGTCGATGTCTTTGTCTTTTGGAAGGCCCGGGAACATCATCTTGGTGTGCGGCACAACCGCTTGCGGATCCTTAAGATATTTCTTCAGGGTGGCGACGTCCCAGGTGATGCCGGAGTGCTCGTTGGCGTCGGAATAATGGTAGTCGGGATAGACGCCAGCCTTGCGGCCGACGACGCCGTTGAGCACGGGACCGACCGAATTATGAGCGCCTTCGCCGATGTTGTGGCAGGCGTGGCACTTCTTGAACACCTGCTTGCCGGCTTCCGGATCGCCTTCGGCGCGCGCTGCGGCGCTGGCGGCGATAAGAGCGGCCGCGAAAACGGCCACCGCTGCGACTTGTCTCACCCTGTATCCTCCCTGATCGCTCCCGCGCGCTGCCTGCGCGGCGGCGGATTGGTTATCATGGGGCGCGCAGAGCGTATAGGGACGAGACGCGGGCGCCTCGCCGCTGGCCTCGCGCCGGTTCCGCGTTTATGGAACGGCGGCGCTATTCGGGAAAGATCATGGACGCTCAGCAGACTCATTTCGGCGACCGCAGCGTCGCGCTGGAGGCCAAGCAGGGCCTCGTCGATGAGGTTTTCCATAAGGTCGCCCAGCGCTACGACGTGATGAACGACCTCATGTCCGTCGGCCTGCATCGGCTGTGGAAGGACAACCTCGTCGCCAAGGTCGCCCCGCCCCGGCATCGCGCCTACGCCCATCTCGACGTCGCCGGCGGCACCGGCGACGTCGCCTTTCGCGTCGCGCGGGCCGGCGGCGAATTGACGCATGTGACGGTCGCCGACATCAACCCCGACATGCTGCGCGTCGGCGAGCAGCGCGCGGCGCGGCGACGCGAGGGCGGGAGGCTGACCTTCGTCGAGGCCAACGCGGAGGAATTGCCGTTCGAAGACGGCGCCTTCGACGGCTATACGATCGCCTTCGGCATCCGCAACGTGCCGCGCATCGACAAGGCGCTGACTGAGGCCTACCGCGTGCTGAAGCGCGGCGGGCGCTTTCTTTGCCTGGAGTTCTCCAAGGTCGATGCGCCGGGGCTCGACCGCATTTACGCCGCCTATTCGGAAGCCGTGATTCCCGCGCTCGGCCGCGTGGTGGCGGGCGACGGCGCGCCCTATCGCTATCTCGTGGAATCGATACGCCAGTTCCCGACGCCGGAGCGCTTCGCCGACATGATCTCGGCCGCCGGTTTTTCGCGCGTCGGCTACGAGCGGCTGACGGGCGGCATCGTCGCCATCCATTCCGGCTGGAAGCTCTGAAGCTTGGCCATCTTCGCCTCGATCGGCCATGTGGCGCGGCTCACCCGCGCGTTTCTAGTGATGGCGCGCGAGGGCGTGTTCGTCGGCCTCGACGCAGGCGCGGCGCCGCCGATCGCCCGGCCTGTCCTGGCGGGGCTGAAGCTCATCGCCCGCAAGGACGACGGCGGGCACGGCCTGTCGCGCGCGATGGAGCGGCTGGGGCCGTCCTACGTGAAGCTCGGTCAGTTTCTGGCCACCCGGCCCGATATCGTCAGCGCCAGCGTCGCGCGGGAGCTGGAGCGCTTGCAGGACCGCGTCGCGCCGTTGCCGCGCGAGGTCGCGGTCAAGCGGGTCGAGGCAGCGTTCCAGCAGCCGCTGGAGGCCTTGTTCTCGCAATTCGGCGAGCCTGTCGCCGCCGCCTCGATCGCGCAGGTGCATCGCGCCCGCACCCGCGATGGCGACCGTGACGTCGCGGTCAAGGTGCTGCGCCCCGGCGTCGAGCGGCGATTCGCGCGCGATCTCGCCGACATGTTCTTCGCCGCGCGGCTGGCCCAATGGGTGATCCCCGACGCCGAGCGGCTGCGACCGGTGCAGATCGTCGAGACGCTGGCGCGCTCGGTGCGCATGGAGATGGATTTCCGCCTCGAAGCGGCGGCGGCCGACGAATACGGCGAGAACCTCAAGGACGACGAGAATTTCCGCGCGCCGAAAATCGACTGGGACCGCACCACGCGCGAGGTGCTGACGATGGAGTGGATCGAGGGGACGCCGCTCAGCGACCCGGATCGGCTGACCGCCCTCGGCTTCGACATCGCCGCCCTCGGGCGCCTGCTCATCCAATCGTTCCTGCGCCACGCGCTGCGCGACGGCTTTTTTCACGCCGACATGCATCAGGGCAATTTCCTCGTCGATGGCGAGGGCTGCATCGTGGCGCTCGATTTCGGCATCATGGGGCGGCTCGGACGGGCGGAGCGACGGTTCCTGGCCGAAATCCTCTATGGCTTCATCCGCCGCGACTATCTCAAGGTGGCGCAGGTCCATTTCGAGGCCGGCTACGTGCCCAAGCATTACCGCGTCGAGGATTTCGCGCAGGCGATCCGCGCCATCGGCGAGCCGATCCACGCCCGCCCCGCCGACCAGATCTCGATGGCGCGGCTGCTGACGCTGCTGTTCGAAGTGACGGCGCTGTTCGACATGACGACGCGCATCGAACTGGTGATGCTGCAAAAGACGATGGTCGTCGTCGAAGGGGTGGCGCGCAAGCTCGATCCGCACCTCAACATGTGGGCGACGGCGGAGCCGGTGGTCGGCGGCTGGATCGCCGATAACCTGGGGCCGCGCGGGCGGCTAGCGGACGCCGGCGCTGCGCTGGCGACGGTCGGGCGCCTGCTTGCCGATATACCGGAACACGCCGAGCAGTTCAGGCGGACGATGCAGGCCATCGAGGGCTGGAGCCGGGAGCCGGCGCGCGCCGGCCATATTGCGCTGTGGGCGATCGCGCTGCTGATGCTTTGGTTCGCGATCCGCGATGTTTTCCATTAAGCGTGGCGCCGCTGGCGCGGGATACGCCGGCGAAAGGACCATGATGGCCGACGCCGACCTCTCTGCAACGCGCATCCTGCTCATCATCGGCGGCGGCGTCGCCGCCTTCAAGTCGCTGGAACTGGCGCGCCGGTTGCGCGAGCGCGGCGCGGCCGTGCAGATCGTGCTGACGCCGGCGGCGGAGCGTTTCGTCACCCCGCTGTCGGCGGCGGCGCTGAGCGCGGCGCCCGTGCGCCAGGACCTGTTCAGCCTCACCGACGAGGCGGAGATGGGCCATATCGAGCTTTCGCGCTCGGCCGATCTCCTGGTGGTCGCCCCGGCGACCGCCGATCTCCTCGCCAAGATGGCCAATGGCCTCGCCAACGATCTCGCCTCGACGACGTTGCTGGCGACCGACAAGCGCGTGCTCGTCGCCCCGGCGATGAACGTGCGGATGTGGACCCATGCGGCGACCCAGCGCAACGTCGCGCGGCTGAAGGCCGACGGGATCGCCTTCGTCGGCCCCGAGGACGGCGAGATGGCCTGCGGCGAATACGGACCGGGGCGCATGTCGGAGCCCGCCGCCATCGTCGCTGCGGTCGCGGGTCTGCTCGGGCGCGGCGACGCCGGGCCGCTGGCCGGGCGCCATGTGCTGGTGACGGCCGGGCCGACCTACGAGCCCATCGACCCGGTGCGCTTCATCGGCAACCGGTCCTCGGGCTTGCAGGGCTACGCCATCGCGCGCGCCGCGCGACAGGCGGGGGCGCGGGTGACGCTGGTCAGCGGCCCCGTCGCGCTCGCCGCCCCCGAGGGGGTGAAGGTCGTTTCCGTGCAGAGCGCCCGAGATATGCTGGCGGCGGTCGAGGCGGCTCTGCCGGCTGATGTATTCATCGGCGCGGCGGCAGTCGCGGATTGGAGGGTGGAACAGGCGCAGGGCCAAAAGCTGAAGAAAACAGGCGAGGGCCCGCCGGCCCTTACTTTGGTGGAAAACCCCGATATTCTTGCCTCCGTGGCCAATTCCAAAACTTCGCGGCCAGCTTTGGTTGTCGGCTTCGCCGCGGAGACTCAGCAGGTCTTGCAATATGCGCGCGAAAAGCTGTTGCGCAAGAACTGCGATTTTATTGTCGCCAACGCTGTCGGGCCAAGCGGCGAGGTGTTCGGCGCGGCTGACAACCAAGTCCATATTGTCACTCGCGACAATGTTATTTCCTGGCCGCAAATGAGTAAGGACATGGTGGCCGTGGGTTTGATAGGAGTTATCGGCGAAAGATTGGACAACTCGAAGTGATCGCAGTCAAATTCCGGCGGTTGGCCCATGCCGAGGGCTTGCCGTCGCCGAGCCGCCAATCCGAACACGCATCCGGCCTGGACCTCGTCGCCGCGGTGCCGTCCAATGCGCCGCGCATCCTGGCGCCGGGGGAAAGGGCGCTGATTCCTACGGGATTCGCGATCGAGTTGCCGCCGGGGTTCGAGGGACAGGTGCGGCCGCGCTCGGGGCTGGCGCTGAAGCACGGCGTGACGGTGCTCAATGCGCCGGGAACCATAGACGCCGATTATCGCGGGGAAATCGGGGTTTTGCTCATCAACCACGGGGAAGAATCGTTCGCCGTTTCGCGTGGCGCGCGCATCGCCCAGTTCGTCGTGAGTCGGACGGAGGCGGTCATACTTATCGAGACCGACGAATTGTCGGGAACTTCGCGCGGCGAAAACGGCTTCGGGTCCACAGGTTTGACAAGCCGCTGAGGTCAGGGAGAACGCGAATGAATCTGCTGTCTCGTCGCAGCATGCTCGCCATCGGCGCCGTTGTTGACATAGCCTTGCATTCGCGCCCTTCGCCCGTCGCCGCCAAGGCGCTCGCCGCCCGCCACCGGCTGCCGCCGCGCCATCTGGAAACGCTGTTGCAAGGTCTCGTGCATGCGAAAATCCTCAAGGGCGTGCGCGGCCCACGCGGCGGCTACGAGCTTGCGCGCGAACGCCGGCGCATCACGCTGGGCGAGATCGTGCGCACCGCCGTCAGCCTCTCGACCGCCGATCCCGAAGAAGTGAGCGCCCATTCGCGGCTGATGGAGCAGGTGATCGACCCCGCTGTGCGCAAGGCGGGCGAGCCGTTCCTGCACAATCTCGATTCGATCACCATCGAGGATCTCTGCGAATCCGCCGACCGGGCGCATGTGCTGGAGGACGAGAAGGCGGCCGCCGATTTCGCTATTTAGAAATGTATATTCGACTGTTTCCTATAGAGCTTTTGTCAATCTGGGCTATATTGGCCGCAAGGTTGGCGCAAAGCCAGACGCTTGAGGAAACATGCGATGACCACCAAGACCCCGGGACGCGGCCGCGTCTATGATTCCATCACCGAGACGATCGGCGACACGCCGCTGGTGCGTCTCGATCGCCTCGCCAAGGAGAAGGGCGTCGGCGCCCATATTCTGGCGAAGCTGGAGTTCTTCAATCCGCTCGCCAGCGTCAAGGACCGCATCGGCGTCGCCATGATCGACGCGCTGGAGGCCGCCGGCAAGATTTCGCCGGGACGCGGCGTACTGGTCGAGCCGACATCCGGCAACACCGGCATCGCGCTCGCCTTCGTCGCCGCCGCGCGCGGCTACAAACTCATCCTCGTCATGCCGGAATCGATGTCGATAGAGCGGCGCAAGATGCTGGCGCTGCTCGGCGCCGAACTGGTGCTGACGCCGGCGCCGCAGGGCATGAAAGGCGCCATCGCCAAGGCCAACGAGATCGTCGCCTCGACGCCGGGGGCCGTCATTCCGCAACAGTTCGAGAACCCCGCCAACCCTGAAATCCATCGCCGCACCACGGCTGAGGAGATCTGGAACGACACGGCGGGCGCAGTCGATTTCGTCGTTTCCGGCGTCGGCACGGGCGGCACGATCACTGGCGTAGGCGAGGTCTTGAAGGCCAAGAAGCCGAGCGTGCGCATGATCGCCGTCGAGCCCGAGGATTCGCCAGTGCTCAGCGGCGGCGCGCCGGGGCCGCACAAGATCCAAGGTCTCGGCGCCGGCTTCGTGCCGGCCATCCTCGACAGGGGCGTGATCGACGAGGTCGTCACCGTCGGCAACCAGACGGCGTTCGACACGGCGCGTCTGGTCGCAAGGCTGGAAGGCGCGCCGGTCGGCATCTCCTCCGGCGCCGCGCTAGCGGCCGCCATCGACGTGGGTCGCCGGCCGGAAAACAAGGGCAAGACGATCGTCGTCATCATCCCCTCCTTCGCCGAGCGCTATCTGTCGACGGCGCTGTTCGAGGGGCTTTAGGAGCGCCACAGCGCGCGCGCGGCGCCGATGGTCAGCATGAGGCCGGAGACTGCGATCAACACCAGCGCCAGCCGGGCGAAGCCGCGCTCGCTGACGCGCTTGTAAAGGCGCGTTCCGTAGAAGCTCGCCAGCAAAAGCAGCGGCGCCGTGACGGCGTAAAGCTTCCACGACGTGACGTTGAGAGCGTTGGTGCGGCTGTAAATCGTCAGGGTCAGGCAGTGCATGGCGATATTGTAGACCTGCATGGTGGCGCGGCGCAGGTCGCGCTTCCAGCCGCGCATCTGCGTCCAGACCGCCGGCACGCTGCCGGAGAGACCGCCGAGGCCGCCAAGCACGCCGCCGATCCCGCCAATCACCGCATCCAGACTGCGGCCGCCGAACTTCACCTTGCGCGCTTCGGGCGCGGCGAGCCCATAGAGGCCGTAGAGCGTGAACAAGGCGCCGAGCACGAGACGGAAGCGCAAGGGGTCGATGTTGTGGAGGACGAACACGCCCATCGGCACGCCAAACAGGCCGCCGACAACGAAGGGCGCGATGCGCGCCCATTCAAAGCCGCGCCGCACGCTGAGCAGCGTCGATAATTGGCCGGTCAGCGCGCACAGCACCACCAGCGGCGCCGCCGTCTCCGGCGCCAGCGCCCAAGCCCAGAAGCTCAAGGCCACGACCGAAAAAGCAAAGCCCGACATGCCTTGGACGAGCCCGCCGAGAGCCGCCCCGGCGACGAGGAGCGCCCACGCCTCGGGGCTGTCAGGCACGTTTGGCGAGCGCGGCTTGGCGGATGGCCGAAAGCGTCGTGGTCGGGGTGATCGCCTCCGGGTCGATCTTCACATGCAGGATCGCAGGCAGGCCCGACGCCAGCGCGCGTTCGAAGGCGGGCTCGAATTCCGCCGTCGTCGTCACCGTCTCGCCGTGGCCGCCATAGGCGCGCGCCAGCGCCGCGAAATCGGGATTGCGCAATTGCGTGCCGACGACGCGGCCGGGATATTCGCGCTCCTGGTGCATGCGGATGGTGCCGTATTGGCCATTGTCCATGACGACGACGACGACCGCGAGGCCATATTGGACGGCGGTGGCGAATTCCTGCCCGTTCATCAGGAAATCGCCGTCGCCGGAGAAGGCGACGACGGTGCGCGCGGGGTAGAGTTGCTTGGCGGCGATGGCCGCCGGCAGGCCGAAGCCCATCGAGCCGCCGGTCGGCCCGAGTTGCTCCTCGAAGGCGCGGAAGCGCAGGAAGCGGTTGACCCAGAGCGCGAAATTGCCGGCGCCGGTGGCGAAGATCGCGCGCGGCGCGCGGCGGCGTAGATACAGCATGATCTCGGCCGGCTGCACGGGGCCCGGCGAGCGCGGCGCCTCGTCGCTCCAGGCGATATAATCGGCCCGCGCCTCGCGCGTCGCCGCGCTCCAGGGAATCGACGTCGGCGGCTGCACGCTCTCCAGCGCGGCGGCGAAGGCGGCGGAAGTGGCGATGATCCCCAGCGTCGGCGCGTAGTTGCGGCCGATCTCCTGCGGGTCGGCGTGGATGTGGATGAGCGCCTGGCGCGGTTCGGGAATCGCAAACAGCGTGTAGCTCTGCGAGGCCGCCTCCGACATGCGCCCGCCGATCAGCAGCACGAGATCGGCGTTTTCCGCGCGCGCCTTGAGCTTCGGGTTGATGCCGAGGCCGATCTCGCCGCAATAATTCGGATGCTCGCCATCGAGCGCGCTCGCGCGGCGGAATTGCGCGGCGACGGGGAGATCGAAGCGTTCGGCGAAGCGCAGCACGCTGGCGGAGGCCTTTTCCGTCCAGCCAGGGCCGCCGACGATGACCAGCGGGTTTTTGGCCGCCCACAGCCGCTTCTGCAAATCCGCCATCTGCGTCAGACCCGGCCAGATCGGGACCGCTTCCGCGCGCGGCGCGTCGGGGACTGTGGCCATCTCCGTCAGCACGTCCTCGGGTAGCGAGATGACGACGGGGCCCGGCCGGCCCTGCATGGCCATGTGATAGGCGCGCTGCACGACCTCGGGAATCTCGGCGGCGCTGTTGATCTCGGTCGTCCATTTCGTCGTCGAGCCGAAAAGCGCGCGATAGTCCATCTCCTGGAACGCGCCGCGGCCGCGCATGGAGCGCTCGACCTGGCCGACGAACAGGATCATCGGCGCGCTGTCGTGCTCGGCGATGTGGATGCCGTGGGCGGCGTTGGTGGCGCCGGGGCCGCGGGTGACGAAGCATATGCCGGGGCGGCCGGTCAGCCGGCCGACCGTTCCCGCCATCATCGCCGCGCCCGCCTCCTGGCGGCAGATCGTCACCTCGACGCCGGAATCATAGAGCGCGTCGAGCGCGGCGAGATAGGATTCGCCGGGCACGCAATGCACGCGATGAACTCCTTGAGCGACGAGCTGATCGACCAGGATTTGTCCGCCGGTGCGGGATTTCGCGGTTTCAGTCATGTGCGCCTCCGTCGGCGGCGTGTTTGGCAGGTCGGCGGGGCGAATTCAACAAGGCGCCGGGTTGCGGTAGCGTTCATGCTGAATTTGCGGAGCGGGAACGGCGCCTCACCATATTTTTAACAGACGTCAGCCATTTTCGCTTCCACTCCGTGAGAGACGGAATGCAAGATCGGTGTCTGACGGGCCAGGGCCGCAAGCTCTGGCCGGCGCCCGAATTCGAGGAATTTTCGCCATGCGCTTCGCTTCGCTTCTTCGCGTCGGCCTGGTCGGGGCCGCGTTCGCCGCCGCTTCGCCGGCCTTCGCCTACATGACCTATCCGACATCGCCGACCTATCCCCCCGATGTGAACACGATGTATGGCGGCAGCCCCTCCGTCGCGCCAATCCCGCGCGAGACGGTGTCCTATTATGGCCCCTATGCGCCGGGCACGATTATCGTCTCGACCTCCGAGCGTCGGCTCTATCTCGTGCTGCCTGACCATGAGGCGCTCAAATACGGCGTCGGCGTCGGTCGGCCCGGGTTCACCTGGGGCGGCAATCTGCGCGTCAGCATGAAGCGGGAATGGCCGAGCTGGACGCCGCCGGCGGCGATGCTGAAGCGGTTGCCCAATTTGCCGCGTTATATGAAGGGCGGCATCGGCAATCCGCTCGGCGCGCGCGCGCTTTATCTCGGTTCGTCCGAATATCGCATCCACGGCTCCAACGAGCCCGACACCATCGGCACCGCCGTCTCCTCCGGCTGCATCCGCATGACCAACAACGATGTGAAGGATCTCTACGACCGCGTTCCCGTCGGCGCGAAGGTCGTCGTGCAGAACTGAGCGCGGTTGGAGTCGCTGTATCCAGAAAATCATAACGCGAGGCGGCTTTCTTTTTCGCCGCCTCGCGCCTAAATCTGGGTGATGAACCCGCTCGTCGATCCCTTCGGCCGCGCCATCACCTACATCCGCGTTTCGGTGACGGATCGCTGCGATTTCCGTTGCGTCTATTGCATGTCCGAGGACATGACCTTCCTTCCCAAGCAGGATCTGCTGTCGCTGGAGGAGCTTGACCGCCTGTGCTCGGCCTTCGTGCGCCTCGGGACGCGCAAGATCCGCGTCACCGGCGGCGAGCCGCTGGTGCGGCGCGGCGTCATGACGCTGTTTCGCTCGCTGTCGCGCCACATCGGCGCCGGCGCGCTCGATGAACTCACCGTCACCACCAATGGCTCGCAGCTCGCCCGCTATGCGCAGGAGTTGCGCGATTGCGGGGTCGAGCGCGTCAATGTCTCGCTCGATTCGCTGAACCCAGAGCGATTTCGCAAGCTGACCCGCTGGGGCGATTTCGCACAAGTGATGAAGGGCATCGACGCGGCCGACGCCGCCGGCCTCAAAATCAAGATCAATGCGGTGGCGCTCAAGGGCGTCAACGACGAGGAAGCCCCGGAGATGATCGCCTGGGCGCATGGGCGCGGCTTCGACCTGACCTTCATCGAAGTGATGCCGCTCGGCGACGTCGCCGAGGCGCGCTTCGACCAATATCTGCCGCTGACGGAGCTGCGCGCGCAGCTTTCGCGCCGCTACACGCTGGCGCCCTCGACGCACGCCAGCGGCGGCCCCGCGCGCTATTTCGACATCGCCGAGACCGGCGGCCGGCTCGGCTTCATCACGCCGCTGACGCATAACTTTTGCGAGAGCTGCAACCGCGTGCGCGTCACCTGCACCGGCACGCTCTACATGTGCCTCGGCCAGGACGACGCGGCGGACCTGCGCGAGCCGCTGCGCCGCTCCGAGAGCGACTCCCCGCTGGAGACGGCGATCCGCGCCGCGATCGCCCGCAAGCCCAAGGGCCATGATTTCCTGATCGAGCGAACGGAAAGCCACGCCTCGACCCGCCGCCACATGAGTGTCACGGGAGGCTAGCGGCGGTCGCCAGGGCGCCTTATATCTGGGGCGCCCCGGGGCCTTGACCCCCTTGAGCCGAAGGCTGAAAATCCATGTCCGACACCCGCGCCCGCATCGAAAAACTCATCAACGACAATCCCGTCGTGCTGTTCATGAAGGGCACGCCGCAGTTCCCGCAATGCGGCTTCTCCGGCCGCGTCATCCAGATCCTCGATTATCTCGGCGCGCCGGTCGTCGGCGTAAATGTGCTGGAGGACGCCGACATCCGCCAGGGCGTCAAGGATTACGCCAACTGGCCGACGGTGCCGCAGCTTTATATCAAGGGCGAGTTCGTCGGCGGCGCCGATATCGCCACCGAGATGTTCCAGTCCGGCGAATTGGCGACGATGCTGACGGACGCCGGCGTGCAGGTGAAGGCGAAGGCGTAGGTTTCGGCGCGGTCTCCTATCGCGTCCAGTCTTCGACGGTCAGACCCTCGACGCGGCCGAATTCCTTGACGTTGTTCGTCACCAGGATCAGTCCGCGCGCCTTGGCTTGGCCGGCGATCAACACATCGTAGGGACCGATAGTTGCGCCGCGCGCGGCCAGCGTCGCGCGTAATTCGCCCGCGACGCGGGCGTCGGCGGCGTCGAAATCGAGAAGCGGTAGCTCGCTCGCCAGCGCGCGAAGGTTTTCGAGGTTGCGCTCAACGTGTCGGCTGCGGAACGCGCCCCAGTAAAGTTCGTGCGCGACGATGGTCGGCAGGGCGACCGATCCAGGCGTCTGCGCGAAAAGCCGCCCTGCAAGCCTGGGCGATGTGCCGTTGAGCAGAGCGATAGCGGCGTTCGTGTCGAACGCATACGAAATCAATCGAGGATTCCGTCGAAATCCCGATCCTCGGGCATAGCCGGCTGCTGGCGTCCTTCGGCGAAAAAGTCCTCGGACATGCCTCGCGCCCGCGCCGCCTTCAGGCCCGCCCACGGCTCGCGCGTTTCAATATGCGGCCGCAAGATCAGCGCGTCGCCTTCCTGCGTCACCTCGACCTGATCGACGTCGAAGCGGAACGCCTTCGGCAACCGCACGGCTTGCGAATTGCCGGATTTGAACACACGGGCAAGGTGGGGCATGGACGATTCGCCAGTTTGTATATACGGAAAAGTATATACGTTAGTGCCTTCGAAAAGCAAACCTCACGCCATCGCCCCCGCCATCTCCCGCAACTCACGCTTCAACACCTTGCCGATGGCGCTGCGCGGCAGCGCCTCGACGAGGCGCAAGGCCGCCAGGCGCTGCGTCTTGCCGAGCGTCGCGTTGACCTCGGCGCGAATCGCCTCCGGGTCGGCGGAAACTCCCTCCCGCAGCACCACGAAGGCGACCGGCGTTTCACCCCATGAGGCCGAGGGCGCGCCGACGACGGCGGCCTCGCGCACTTCCGGTCGCGCCGTCAGCGCCGCCTCCAGATCGCTGGGGTAGATGTTGAAGCCGCCCGAGATAATCATGTCCTTGCGGCGGTCGAGCAGCACGAGGAAGCCGTCCTCGTCGAAGCGCCCGACATCGCCGGTGCGGATGAAGCGGCGGCCCTCGGGGTCGAACCATTCGGCCTCGCGGGTCTTTTCGCGCGCGTTGCGATAGCCGTTCATCATCGCCGGCGAGTGGCCGACGACCTCGCCGATCTCGCCCTTCGCCACCTCGCGGCCGTCCTCGCCGATGAGGCGGATATCGTGGCCCTCGGCGGGCTGGCCGACGGTGTGCACCTTATCGGGATGCTCGTGGGCGCTGAGGATGCAGGTGCCGCCGCCCTCGGTCATGCCGTAATATTCGCTCAAGCCCCCGGGCCAGCGGGCGAGAATGTCGCGCTTCAGCGCCGCCGAGAAAGGCGCGCTGGTCGAGAATTTCATGCGGAAGCTGGAGAGATCGAAGCTGTCGAACTCCGGCAGCGCCATCAGGCGGCTGTATTGCACGGGCACCAGCATGGCGTGCGTGGCGCGCTCGGCGGACGCGATTTCGAGGAAGCGGCGCGCGTCGAATTTCTTCATCAGGATCACGCGCCCGCCGCCCGAAAGCGCGGGGAAGACGCTGACCAGCGTGGTGTTGGAATAGAGCGGCGTCGAAACCAATGTCGTCGCGGTCTCGTCGTAGCCGGCGAGCAGGCGGCGGCGGGTGTGCATGAAGCGCATGCCGTGCGACTGGTCGATGCCCTTGGGCGTCCCCGTCGTGCCGGAGGAATAGATCGTGTTGAACACGGCCTCAGGCGAAATTTCGACCGGCGCCGGGCGCGCGCCTTCTGGGGCGAGCCAGGCGGCGAAATCGCCGTCGAGCGCGATGGCGGGGGCCTCGAACAGGTCGCGGGTCGTCGCGTCCACGAACAGCGCGCGCGCGCCGCAATCGGCGAGCATCGCGGCCAGGCTCGCCGGCGTCGAGGATGGCGCGAGCGGGGCGACCGTGACACCGACCCGCAATGCGCCGAGGAATACCGCGAGATAGGCGACGCTGCTCGCCGCGCAAATGGCGATGGTCTCGCCGGACGCCACGCCGTCGCGCTGGAGCGCGGCGCCGACGCGATCCATCAGCGCGTCGAGACCGGCATAGGTGAGCGCCTGCGCCTCGTCCTGCACGGCGACGCGATCCGGCGCGGCGCGGGCGGTCTCGGCGATGACGTCGGCGAGCGGGATGAAATCGGAAAGATCGTTCATAGCCATAACGATACCCTCAAGCCGTCAGCAAAGCGAGCGCGGCCACGACCGCGAACTGGATCGCGCACGCGCGGGCGTAAAGCCGCAAGCCGGCGCGGATGTCGGCGCTCGTCGCCTCGCGGCGGCCGTCGCCCATGAAGGCGTCGCTGACGGTCACGCCGCCATAGACGCGCGGGCCGGCGAGTTTCAAGCCCACCGCCCCGGCCATCGCCGCCTCGGGCCAGCCGGCGTTGGGCGAGCGGTGCGCGCGCGCGTCGCGGCGCACGGCGACCCAGACGCGGGCGTCGAAACCGGAGGCGGCGTAAAGCCACAAGGCCGCCAATCGGGAGGCCGGCAGGTTGATGAGATCGTCGAACCGCGCCGCCGCATAGCCGAATTGCTCATAACGGGCGTTGCGGTGGCCAATCATGGAATCGGCGGTGTTGGCGGCTTTGTAGGCCGCGGCGCCGGGCAGACCGGCGACGACGAGCCAGAACAGCGGCGCGACGACGCCGTCAGAGAAATTCTCCGCTAGGCTCTCGATGGCCGCCCGCGCTACGCCGGCCTCGTCGAGCGTGTCGGGATCGCGGCCGACGATCATTGCGACCGCGCGCCGGCCGCCATCGAGGCCCTGGGCGTCGAGCGCGTCGGCGACGGCTTTTACGTGGGTATAGAGGCTGCGCTGGGCCAGCAGCGAGGAGGCGAGGGCGGCGAGCGCGAGCCGGCCGAGCCAGGCGTCGCCGAGCAGATCTTGCAGCGCCCGCGCCGGCAGGATCGCGGCGGCGAGCAGAACGAGAAGGGCAACCGCGCCCCTGAGGCGGCGATGGGCGCCGCGGTTGAGACGCGCCTCCAGCGCCGACAGCAGCCCCCCCATCCAGGTGACGGGATGGCCGATGAGGCTGTAGAGGGGATAGCCGGCCGCCGCCTCGATGAGAAGCGCCAGCGCGGCGATGAGGAAATGGGTCGTCATTTGTTCGCTGCCTTCGAGCGCCTATTCCAGCACGGCGGCGATATCAACTCCGCCGAGGCCGCCTTCCCCGAGGCGCCGAGGCCGTGGATCGACCTTTCCACTGGGATCAACCCCATACCCTATCCCGTGCCGGCGCTCGACCCCGGCCTCTGGGCGCGTCTGCCGAGCCCCGCCGAGGTCGAGGCGTTGCAGGCGGCGGCGGGCGCCCGCTTCGGCGCGGCGTCGGAGCGCGTCGTCGTCGCGGCGGGGGCGCAGGCGCTCATCCAATGGCTGCCGCGGCTGTTTCCGGCAAGCGCAGTCGCCATCGCCGGCCCCACCTATAGCGGGCACGAAAGCGCGTGGCGCGCGGCCGGGGCGGCGATATTGTCCGCCCCCGAGCCGGGCGCGGCGATCGTCGTCGTCAATCCCAACAATCCCGACGGGCGGCGGCTGTCGGCGGAGCGGCTGCGGGCGCTGGCGCGCGAGGCGTCGTTGCTGGTCGTCGACGAGGCCTTCGCCGATTTCGAGGCCGAGACCTTGTGCGAGGATCCGCCGCCGCGCACGATAGTCCTGCGCTCCTTCGGCAAGGCCTATGGCTTGGCGGGCGTGCGGCTCGGCTTCGCCGTCGCCGAGCCGGAGACGGCGCTGAAGCTTCGCGAAGCGCTCGGATCGTGGCCGGTGTCCGGTCCGGCGCTGGAGATCGGTCGGCGGGCGCTCGCCGATATGGAATGGCTGCAAGCCGCCGGCGCGCGGCTCGAAACCGACGCGCGCTGGCTCGATGATCTGCTGACGGCGGCGGGCTTCGAGATCGTCGGCGGTACGCGGCTGTTCCGCCTCACGCGCCGCCCCGACGCCCGCGCCGCCTTCGCCAAGCTCTGCGCGCAAGGGGTGCTGACGCGCCCGTTCAGCGCCGAGCCGACATGGCTGCGCTTCGGCCTGCCGCGCCCGGTGGATCGGGCGCGGGTCGAGGCGGCGTTGCAAAGCCTCTAAGCGGCCGTTTTGACCTCGATCGAATCGTAGCCCTTGGCGCGGTAGATCAGCGCCGAGGCGAGCCAACTCAGCGCGAACACGCCGATGATGACATAGCCGAGCACGCCGAAATTCTCATTGAGCGCGCCGATGGCGTTCCAAAACCCGCCGTCGAGCTTGAACGTGTCGCCGATCAGGCCCAGCGTCTCGATGCCGCCGATCAGCACCGCCACCAAAACCGACACCGCCGTGATGGTGATGTTGTAATAGAGCTTGCGGATTGGCTTCATGAACGCCCAGCCGTAGGCGCCCAGCATCAGCACGCCGTCGGTGGTGTCGATCAGCGTCATGCCGGCGGTGAACAAGGCCGGGAAGACGAGCAAAGTCGCGAAGGACGCGCCATTGGCGGCCTGCGTCGCCGAAATCCCGAACAGCGCCACTTCGGTCACGGTGTCGAAGCCGAGACCGAACAGGAAGCCGATCGGGAACAGGTGCCAGCTTTTCGTCGCCAGCTTGAACAACGGCCGGAACAGGCGGGCGAGAAAGCCGCGGCTGTTGAGCAGCAGGTCGAAATCGTCCTCGCTGAACGCCTCGCCGCGCTTGACGGCGTGGAACGTGCGCCACACCGAGATCAGCACCAGGATGTTGAACGCGGCGAGCAGGAACAGGAACAAAGCCGAGGCGATGGTGCTGACGACGCTGCCGACCGACCTGAGCCCATCGAAATCGGCGCTCACTTTCGCAGCCGCGAAACCCACCGCCACCGCCAGCAGCAACACGACCAGCGAATGGCCGAGCGCGAAGAACAGCCCCACCGTCACCGGCCGGTCGCCCTGCTGCATCAGCTTGCGGGTGGAATTGTCGATCGCCGCGATATGATCGGCGTCGACCGCGTGGCGCAGCCCGAACGCATAGGCCAGGAACGCCGAGCCGAACAGAACCGCGTTGCCGCGCAGCGCCAGATAAGCCCAGAGCCAGACCGCGACATTGGCCGACAGCAGTATCGCATAGAGCGCGATCAGCCGACCGCGCAACCGGGGATCGCTCCCCTGCCAAAGACGAGACAGAATACCAGGCATGGCGCCCTCGCATGCTCACGGGTTCGTATGTTCGGCTCGCCCCTCTCGGGCCGGCCGCGCCTGGTGGCAGGTCTCCTGGCTCGCGGGTCGCTGCGTCCTGCCGCCTTCCCAAGGCGCACGGCCTCAGTGGCTGAAATGGCAAAACGCTCGCCGCATACAGTTGCGGGGGCAGCCGCGGCTGACGGCGCAAGCCGTTTCCGCGTTCCCTTTTGATCTCTCGTCAGAGAACCACCGCTGCAAGGGTTAGCGACGGATAGGGCTACATGCAAGGCGATAGGGAACCCGATGCGCGCCGCCACGTTCTAAGCGGCACGGAGGACTGAAGATGCAGCAAAGGTATTCATCCGATGAGATCGCCGTTCGCCACGTCGCGCTCGACGGCGCCTTGGGCGCGATGTTCGGCCTGATGGTCATCCTGGCGATTGACGCCAGCAGCCTCGGGCTTGGGCAGACGCTGTCGGTCGGCGGCGAATTGTTGCCCTGGCTCGCGGTTATCGCCATCGTGATCGTCGCGCAATTCGCGCTCGCCGGCGGCCTCTGCGGCTTCGCGCTGCGCAGGATCGGCGCGCAGAAGTGAAAGCGCCCTGCCCGGTTCTTGCACGGGCAGGGCATGAAGATCAGGCTCATCAATCCCAACACCACGGCGTCGATGACGCTGAAATGCGCGGAAGCCGCGCGCAGCGTCGCGCGGGCCGACACTGAGATCGTCGCCGTCAATCCCGAGTTCGGACCCGCGAGCATCGAAGGCTATTACGACGAGGCGTTTTCGCTGCCCGGCCTTCTCGATGAGGTCGCCAAAGGCGCCGACGCCGACGCCTTCGTCATCGCCTGTTTCGACGACACCGGGCTGGAAGCGGCGCGATCGGCGACGGAAAAGCCCGTCATCGCCATCGGCGAGGCGGCGTTCCATATGGCGTCGCTGATTGCCGAAAAATTCAGCGTCGTGACCACGCTGTCGCGCTCCATCATCCCGATTGAACGAAATTTGAGCAAATATGGGCTCATCGCCCGTTGCGCGCGCGTGCGCGCCAGCGAAGTTCCGGTGTTGGCGCTGGAGGAGGAGGGCTCGGACGCGCGCCAGCGCATCGAGGCGGAGATCGAGCGGGCGTTGGAAGAGGACGGCGCCGAGGCGATCGTGCTTGGCTGCGCCGGCATGGCCGATCTCGCCGGCGCGTTGACGCGGCGATTCGGCGTTCCCGTGCTCGACGGCGTTGTCTGCGCGACGGTGCTGGCGGAAAGCGCGGTGGCGCTGGGGCTCGCCACCTCCAAGCGCGGCGCCTATGCCGCCCCGCGCGCGAAACCTTACGCCGGCGCCTTCGCCCGCTTCGCTCCGCGCTGAACCAGACCGCCCATTTCGCAGACGATAGCCCATTCCTCATCCGTCACCGGTTGGACCGAGAGGCGGGAATTGGCGACCAGCGCCATCTTGGCCAGCCGAGGCTCGGCCTTCACCGCCTCCAGCGTCACCGGCCGCGGCAGGGGTTCGACGGCCTTGATATCGACCATGCCGAATTTGCCGCTCTCGTCCGAACGGTCGAGGCGGTAGAGAGCGGAAATTTCGACTATGCCGACCACCGCCTTGCCCTCGTTGGAATGATAGAAGAAGCCGCGCTCGCCGAGCTTCATCGCCATCATGTTGAGCTTGGCGGAATGGTTGCGCACGCCGCTCCAGTCCGTGGTCTTTTCGGCCGTGAGCTTCTCGAAGGAGAAGACGTTGGGTTCGCTCTTGAACAGCCAGTGGGCCATGCGGGTCTCGCGTCGGTAAGGAAGCGGCCAGAATAGCCGCGCTCGGCGCCGCGCGCAAAAGTCGGAGGCGGATTCGTCGGATCGGCCCTTCCCAAACGGCGCGTCAGACGCTAGCATGTCAGCGGGAGGACAAAAGCCGCATGGCCGAAGCGGAGGCAGAGAGCGCGGGCGACCGGTTGGTCGAGATGCGCCGCATCGACAAGCACTTCCCCGGCGTTCACGCGCTGCGCGGCGCGCGCTTCGATCTCAAGCGCGGCGAAGTGCATGCGCTGATGGGCGAAAATGGCGCCGGCAAATCGACGCTGATGAAGGTGCTGACCGGCGTCAACCAGCCAGACTCCGGCGAGATCCTCATCGAAGGCAAGCCGGAGACTTTGCCGGGGCCGCGCGCGGCGCAGGCGCTCGGCGTCGGCATCATCCATCAGGAACTGCACCTGATGAACCACCTCTCGGCGGCGCAGAACATCTTCATCGGCCGCGAGCCGCGCCGCATGTTCGGCTGCTTCACTGACGAGGCGCGCGCCAATTCCGAGGCGGCGGCGCTATTTGCGCGCATGAAGGTCGACATCGACCCGAGAGTGGAGGTCGGCCACCTGACGGTGGCGCGCCAGCAACTCGTCGAGATCGCCAAGGCTTTGTCGTTCAATTCCAAGGCGCTCATCATGGACGAGCCGACCTCGGCGCTCAACGACACCGAGGTCGAGCATCTGTTCGCCATCATCGCGGATCTGAAACGCCAGGGCGTCGGAATCGTCTACATCACTCATAAGATGGACGAGGTGAAGCGCATCGCCGACCGCATCACGGTGATGCGCGACGGGCAGACGATTGAGACGCTGCCGGCCGCCGGCACGCCGATCTCGAAGATCATCTCGCTGATGGTCGGGCGCGAACTCGCCGACGGCGCGCGCGCCGAGGGGCGCGCAGGCGGCGAGGAGGCCTTGCGCGTCGAGCGTCTCAATCGCGGTGCGATGGTGCGCGATGTTTCGTTCGCCGTGCGCAAGGGCGAGATTCTGGGCTTTGCCGGCCTGATGGGCGCCGGGCGCACGGAAGTCGCGCGCGCGATCTTCGGCGCCGACGCCAAGGACAGCGGCGAGATTTACATTCATGGACAGAAGCGGCGCATCGACAGCCCCGCCGACGCGGTGGCTCACGGCGTCGCCTATCTCAGCGAGGACCGCAAGCGTTTCGGCCTCGTCACCCCGATGTCGGTCGGCGACAATGTGACGATGGCCTCCTGGCCGCGCTTCGCCGCCGGCAAAACTTTCATGCGCGACGCCGCGCTGCGCCGGACCTCGAAGGAGTATGTGAACCTGTTGAAGGTCAAAACGCCCTCGGTCGATCAGGAGACCCGGCTGCTTTCCGGCGGCAACCAGCAGAAGGTCGTGATCGCCAAATGGCTGCTGCGCGATTGCGACATCCTGTTCTTCGACGAGCCGACGCGCGGCATCGACGTCGGCGCCAAGGCGGAAATCTATAAGCTGCTCCAAGGCCTGGCAGATCAGGGCAAGGCGATCGTCGTCATCTCCTCGGAACTGCCGGAGGTGCTGCGCCTTTCGCATCGCATCGTGGTGATGTGCGAGGGCCGCATCACTGGCGAACTCGACGGGCGAACGGCGACGCAAGAAGCGATCATGATATTGGCGACGCAGCGCGCGGCTGCGGCAAACCGGCTTGAGGCGCAATGACCAACACCGTTCTCGAACAAGCCGCGCCGTCGCGCTCGGGGCTGTTCACCATCGCTGCGCTGCAAAAGGCGGTGGCTTTCGTCGCGCTCATCGCGCTCCTCGGCTTCTTCGGCCTCGCCGCGCCGAACTTTCTCAGCGAAACCAACCTCATCGGCATCCTGCAAGCCACCGCCGTCAGCGGCGTGCTCGGGGTCGCCTCCACCTTCGTCATCATCTCCGGCGGCATCGACCTCTCCGTCGGCACGCTGATGACGTTCACCGCCGTCATGTGCGGCGTCGTGTTGACCGACTGGGGTCTGCCGATGGCGGTTGGCGTCGTCGCCGCGCTGGTTTTCGGCGCGCTCGCCGGCTCCGTCTCGGGGCTCATCATCGCCAAGCTCAAGGTGCCGCCGTTCATCGCCACGCTCGGCATGATGCTGCTGCTGAAGGGGCTGGCGCTGGTCATCGCTCAGGACAAGCCGATCTATTTCAACGATACGCCGAACTTCTCGTTGATCTCCAACGATTCGCTGATCGGCTATGTCCTGCCGAATTTCGCGATTCCCAACGGCGTGCTGATCCTGTTCCTGGCGGCGATCGTCGGCTCGATCGTACTCAAGAAAACGTTGCTCGGGCGCTACATCTATGCGCTCGGCAGCAACGAGGAGGCGGCGCGGCTCTCAGGCGTCAACGTCGATTTCTGGAAAGTCGTCACCTATGCGCTCGGCGGCATGATCTGCGGCATCGCCGGGCTCATCATCGCCTCGCGCCTCAATTCCGCGCAGCCCGCGCTGGGGCAGGGCTATGAGCTGGAAGCAATCGCGGCGGTGGTCATCGGCGGCACCTCGCTCAGCGGCGGGCGCGGCACGATGCTCGGCACCATCATCGGCGCCTTCATCATGAGCGTGCTCACCAATGGGTTGCGCATCATGGGCGTCGCCCAGGAATGGCAGATCGTGGTGACGGGCGTCATCATCATCGTCGCCGTCTACGTCGACATGCTGTTGCGCCGACAATCGTGAGGCGCGCCAGACAATTTTCAACAGGAGGAAAACGCATGAATAAAAAGCTGCTCATCAGCGCGCTGGCGCTCGCCACGGCCTGCACCGCGCCGGCAAGCGCCGCCGAGCCCTATTTCGCCATCATCTCGAAGGGCTTCCAGCACCAGTTCTGGCAGGCGGTGAAGGCCGGCGCCCAGCAGGCCGCCAAGGCCGATGGCGTGACGATCTCCTTCGAGGGGCCGGAGACCGAGGCGATGGTCGACAAGCAGATCGACATGCTCGCCGCCGCATTGGCCAAGAAGCCGCAGGGCCTCGGCTTCGCCGCTCTCGATTCCCAGGCGGCGATCCCGCTTCTGAAGAAGGCGCAAGCGTCCAAGATCCCGGTCGTCGCCTTCGACTCCGGCGTCGACAGCAACATTCCGCTCACCACCTGTGCCACCGACAACCTCAAGGCCGCCGGCGTCGCCGCCGACAAGATGGCCGAGATGATCGGCGACGAGGGCGAAGTCGCGCTGGTGGTCCACGACCAGACGAGCCGCACCGGCATCGACCGCCGCGACGGCTTCGTCAAGGAGATGAAGGCCAAGCATCCGAAGGTGACGATCGTCGATATCCAATACGGCGCCGGCGATCAGTTGAAGTCGACCGAGATCACC